>JAXISU010000092.1:0-6511 GCA_034680425.1 Cyclobacterium sp. | reverse complement strand
CTTGAAAACCAAGACTGGTCAACTCAGGAAGCATGTCCATCACCAAAGCAAAATCTGCCGGGTTTAAGGTCAGGGCAGTAGGAAATAAGCATTGCTGCGAAGCACCTTGGGTCGTTTGCAGTTGCTTCAAGTAGCGCTCGTAGAGGATTCGTTCATGGGCCAATTGCTGGTCTACGATGAGCAAGCCCGTAGACATTTGGGCCACGATATAGCTTTTTTCTACTTGAAAGGTGGTTCCAGTGCCAGCAGCGGCTTCTTGTTCCAAAGCCAAGCTCACCTCGCCTGCTGTAGCTCGGCTTGGAAACGTGAGGAGCTCCTGCTCTTCGCCCGAAAAAGCGGGGGATTGCTGGGAGGTGGATTGGGCAGTATGCCCTTCAAAAAGGCGCTCCCAACCCGAAACAGAGGCACGTTGAAACTCTGGGGTATTGTAGGTTTTGTAGCTGTACTCCCGATCCACATCCAAGGAAGCTTGGGAATTTTTGGTCCAATTTTCTTGAAAATTGACGTCCATGCTAAAGTCAAGCGCTGGCATAACCTGGTGTGCGCCTAGGGCTTGTTTGACTGCAGATCGGATTACGGCATAAATGGTGCGCTCGTCCTCAAACTTGATTTCAGTCTTAGTCGGATGCACATTGATATCGATGGTAGCGGGATCAATGTCCAAGAATAAAACGTAGAAAGGATGTTGATCTGCTTGAATCAACCCCTCAAATGCAGTACTCACCGCATGGTGGAGGTAGCTACTCTTGATGTAGCGATTGTTGACAAAGAAAAATTGCTCTCCACGCGTTTTTTTGGCGTATTCTGGCTTGCCCACATAGCCTTTAATACTTAGGTGCGGGGTAGCTTCCTCGCAAGGCACCAACTGATTTTGAACGGCTTTGCCAAAAATTCCTACAATGCGCTGGCTCAATTTGCCTGGCAGTAGGTTATAAGTTTCTAATTCTCCCTGGTGTAGGGAAAAGGTAATTTCTGGATAGGAAAGTGCCACTCGTTGAAATTCGTCAACGATATGACGCATTTCAACGGGGTTGGATTTCAAGAAATTTCTTCGTGCGGGCACATTGAAAAACAAGTTTTTCATGGCCACAGAGGTTCCAACAGGAAGTGCTGCTGGTTCTTGCTTTTTAACTTCCGAGCCTTCGATTTGGATGAGGGTACCTACTTCTGCCTCCTGGGTTTTGGTTTTGAGTTCCACCTGTGCCACGGCAGCAATAGAAGCCATGGCTTCCCCTCGAAAGCCAAAGGTGCGAATGGCAAAAAGGTCCTGAGCGGTACGGATTTTGGAAGTAGCATGTCGCTCAAAACTCATACGCGCATCAGTGGGAGACATGCCCTTCCCGTTGTCGATTACCTGAATGAGTTGCTTCCCCGCTTCCTTTACGACTACTTGGATTTGCGTGGCGCCTGCATCTACTGCATTTTCAAGGAGTTCCTTGAGTGCAGAAGCAGGGCGTTGAACTACCTCACCAGCAGCAATTTGATTGGCAATGGCATCGGGAAGTAGCTGGATGAAATCAGGCATTCTTTCTACTCTTGAGGAATCTGAGCAAGTAATAAAAGCCCCCAATACCAACGGCAGTGTAGCCCATGTAGGTAAATATTTGTGGGCCAATGTAAATGTATCCAAATGCCGCAAGTACCATCCCTAGGAATAACAAAGTTCGAAGGAGCGTCGAGGAATTAAATACTGCATTTTCCCGAGGCTTGTTTGATCTGAAGGTAGCAAATGAACCCTTCATCATGGGACGTCTAGGAGAGGATGGATCACTTGATTGTTCAATTTCTCCCTCCTGTTCCAATTCCATTTTTATGCGGGAAGTACGCTCCTCGATTTCTTCTTTGATTGGGTCGTAATACCTAGGCTTGATTGCAAAACGTTGATGGGAGGCGGTTTTAAAAATGGTAGGCAATTTCATAAGGCGCTATTTTTTCCAAAAAGGGAAAGAGATCAGTTGGGGTGGAGCCTGATTTCCTACAAGCTAAGCAGGTTTTTCTCGTAAGAAAAATCCAAACTCAAGTTGAAGTATTCCAAACTTTTGTAACTTGAAATTAAGTCTTTTTTTTGTAGGGCTTGCTTTATTCTGTATCCTAGTTTGGAATGCTGAAAAAGCCTGTTCCTCGAACAAATTTAAGTAAAAATATAGAATTAAACTGAATCTCTTCCATGGTTGCAATCCATTGGTTTTTACTTTCATGGATGCTTTTTGGAGGCCTCTTTTCTCCGGAAAAACCAAATCCAAAGAACCTAAATTCGGATCCTTTGGAGAGCAAAGCGGTCGATCTACAGCAGCTTTGGGTAGACAGTGTTTTTCATGCATTGACCTTTGAAGAGCGACTGGGTCAACTATTTATGGTGGCAGCCTATTCCAATAAGGATCAGCGGCATGTGGACGAAATTTCTACGCTTATCCAAAAGGAAAATTTAGGGGGTCTCATCTTTTTTCAAGGTGGCCCCAATCGACAAGCGCGATTGACCAACCTATACCAAGCCCAAGCCAAAATACCCTTGTTTATTGCTATGGATGCGGAATGGGGCATTGGCATGCGCTTGGACTCCACGCTCAGTTTCCCAAAAGCCATGACCTTAGGGGCCATCCAAGATCCCAATCTGGTCCACGAGATGGGAGCGGAAATTGCCCGGCAATTTCGCGTGCTGGGCATGCATGTCAATTTCGCTCCTGTAGTAGACGTCAATTCCAATCCCGATAATCCTGTAATCGGATTTCGAGCTTTCGGAGAAGACAAAGAAGGGGTAACCCAGCGAGCCATTGCCTACATGAAGGGACTGCAAGAGAATGGGGTATTGGCCAATGCAAAGCATTTTCCAGGGCATGGGGATACCGAAACAGACAGTCACCATACGCTTCCGCTTATCTCTGATTCTGAAAAAAGAATTTGGGACATCGACCTCTACCCCTACCAGAAGTTATTCAAAGAAAATTTGATGTCTGCGATGGTGGCCCACCTCAACGTGCCCAGCCTGGACTCCGCATCACAAGTCCCTACGAGCCTCTCCAAGGCAGTAGTCACGGATTTATTGCAAGAGCAACTGAAATTTCAGGGCTTAATTTTTACGGATGCCCTTAATATGAATGGGGTAACCAATCGCAAGAAACCTGGGGAGGTGGAACTCAAAGCCTTGCTTGCAGGCAACGACATTCTCCTGCATTCAGAAGATATTTCAAAAGCAAAGACGCTCATCTTAGATGCCGTAGCCCAAGGACTAATCAGCGAAGACGAAATCAACCGCCGAGTAAAAAAAGTACTCAAAGCCAAATATTGGGCTGGGCTGCATAAGTTCGTGCCCATAGATACCTATAAAATCGCCGATAAATTGACCACCGAGGCTACCACTGAGGTGATCGAAAAGCTCTATGGGGAAGCAATCACGGTGGCGTCAAACAAAAATGACTTGCTCCCCATCGGGCAGTTGGACTTGAAAAAAATCGCCAGCATCACCATTGGGGACGAAGGAAGCGTCTTCAGCACCTACCTCAACAATTATTCAAAAGTAGACCACTTTTCCCTGCCCAAAGCCTCTGGTGAATCTGCGCATTACAATCTGATGAAGCAAGTGGAAGACTACGACTTAGTCGTGGTGGGCTTGATGGGCATTAGCAACAATCCGCAACGAAACTTTGGGATAGCACCTGGGGATTTAGCACTCATCCGAGAATTGGAAAAGCGGCAGCAAGTAGTCACTGTCCTTTTTGGCAATGTCTATGCCTCCAAATTTTTAGAAGGATTGGAACATGTAGTTTTTGCCTACGAGAATTCCTCCTTTACTCAAAAACTTGTACCTCAAATCCTATTTGGTGCTCGGCCTGCCAAAGGCATCCTGCCTGTCACGGTAAGCGAGCAATTTACCCAAGGGGTAGGCGGGCTTTTGATCCCGCAAAATCGCTTGGCCTACGGTAGCCCCGAAAGTGTGGGCATGAATGGGGAGAAATTAGCTAAAATTGATGGGGTGGTGGCGGAAATGATTGCTGCAAAAGCAGCCCCTGGGGCACGTGTGCTTGTCGTAAAGGAGGGCACAGTCGTTTTTGATCGATCCTACGGACACCTAGATTACGAAAAGTCTGCCCCAGTGACCTCAGAAACCGTCTATGATTTGGCATCGGTTACCAAGGTAGCCGCTACCACACTTGCCGCCATGTTTTTGCATAGCCGGGGAGAACTAGATGTTACAAAGACCTTAGGGGACTACTTGCCTGAGTTGAAAAAAACGAACAAGGGAGGAATAGTCTTGAAGGATTTATTGGCCCATGAAGCTGGTTTGAAAGCTTTCATCCCTCACTATACCAAAACGCTGACTTCTGGAAAATGGAATCCTACCTACTACAAGGATTCCATCAGTGAAGGCTTTACCCTTCCTGTCTCCAATGATATGTTTGCCAAAACGAGCTTGCGCGATAGCTTGTGGAAATGGACTGTGGAATCCGAACTTTTACCCAAGCCCTATGGCTATGTGTACTCCGATCTGACCATGTACTTCATGCAAGCAGTGGTCGAGCGCATCGTCAATCAGCCTTTGGATGAATTTGTGGAGCAAAATTTTTACGCCCCCCTTGGACTCCATACACTTGCATTCAAACCGTTTGAAAAAATACCCCTTTCCCGCATCGCTCCCACTGAGAATGATCTGACCTTTCGAGGGAGACAAATCCAAGGCTATGTGCATGATCCTGGGGCGGCCATGTATGGCGGGGTAGCGGGCCATGCTGGACTTTTTGGCACTGCAACTGACCTGGCAGTAGTCCTCCAACTTCTTTTGAATAAGGGAAGCTATGGGGATGTGAGCTTACTCAAACCCGAAACCATCGAGGTATTTACCAAGCGACAATCCAAGCTAAGTCGGAGAGGATGGGGATGGGATAAGCCCGAGCCTGAAAAGGGAAAAGGAGGATCAGCAGGAAAATTGGCACCCAAAAGCACTTTCGGCCATACAGGATTTACAGGCACTTGTGTATGGGCGGATCCAGAAAATCAGTTGACCTACATCTTTCTTTCCAACCGCGTCTACCCACAAGCTAACAACAATACCCTCCTGGATTTAGGAATTCGCACCCAAATTCATGACCTCATCTATGAGGCATTGAAATTTTAGGATTCGGCTGACTAGTTTCCTTTGATCTCAATTACCTTGAACTCCGTACGTCGGTTGGTCTGATGCTCCTCTTCAGTTTGCGCATTTGGAATCAAAAGTTGGGTTTCCCCATATCCCTTCGCCACCAATCGATCCGCAGCAATCCCTTGGCTTACCAAGTAATCTACCGCTGACTGCGCGCGCTGCTGAGAAAGTGTCAGGTTGTAGTCATCGCTAGATCTGGAATCCGTATGGGAACTCAACTCGATGCGGATGGAAGGATTATCTTTCAGAATTTTGACCAATTTGTCCAATTCAGGCGATGCATCGGAACGGATATCTGCCTTATTCAAGTCGTAATAAATATTGTCAAGGACAATGGCTTTCTCCAAAATCAATTGATCCAAAACGATCGTGGTATCCAGGGTAATGTTGGTCACTTCTTGAATTAAAGTTGCTGGATCCGGAGTCTTGCCCTTGGTTGTGTAGGGGAAAGATTTGGAAAAATACCCACTGCGAGATGCAATAATGCTGTATTCACTTTCTGGGGAAAGGGTAAATCGAACTCTTCCTTGCGCATTCGATAGGTCCCCACCCAATTGGCGTTTGTCTCCACCATACAAGACCACGCGGGTTTGAGGCAAAACTGCTTCCTTGCCATCCCCTTTGACTTCCTTGGTGTATACATTGAGCAATACATTGACAATTTTTGGTTTGGGAGTCTTGTCCTCAAAAAAGTAGATGTCGTCATCCCCTTTACCTCCGGCACGGTTGGAGGAAATGAAACCTGCTTTGGGGTATTCGGTAAAGAAAATTCCAAAATCATCCGCTTGACTATTGAAGCTTGCACCTAGATTGCTGACTACCTGAACACCGTCCTGATTTTTTTCAGCTACAAATAGGTCCAGTTTCCCCAAGCCAGGATGTCCATCGGAAGCAAAGAAAAATTTCCCGTCCTTGGTTTGTCGAGGAAACAATTCGTTGCCTGCAGTATTGATGGTCGATCCGAGATTTACGGCATTGCCAAAATCCCCATTGGCAAGTTTGGTCGCCTTGTACAAATCTATTCCGCCAAAACCTCCAGGTCGATTGGAAGCAAAGTAAAGTTCCGCACCATCACTAGAAAAAGCTGGAGTAGAATTCCACCAAGTGTCTTCCTCATTGACAGGCATCCAGATGGGCTGGGTAAATCCCGCGCCTCGAAAGTAGGACACAAAGAGCATGGTCTCAGGATAATCCTTTGAAGAGGTGGAATTTCCTCTAGCATAAATTAGCGTGTTTCCATCAGGGCTGATGGCCAAGGCCGCTTGATTGAGGCCTTCCTCATTTTCAAATTCTGGTAGGAGCTCCACCCCAGCAGCATCCACCTTTAGTCCTTGGGCTCGGGCCCGAAAGAGTTGATGGTAGCCCGTTCCGGTAGCG
>JAXISU010000091.1:0-6694 GCA_034680425.1 Cyclobacterium sp. | reverse complement strand
GAAGCAAAAAATAGCCAGCAAATCAGTTATGCCTATACGGCTACGGCAGCTGGAAATTACAAACTGAAAGTGACAGCGGTAAAAGGATCCACTACCGATTCGCAAACCCTCGATCTGGTCGTATTTGCCCCTTCGGAAGTGGCTCCCTTGCCAGTAGGGGCCAAACTAGGAATCAATTACCTGTCCACCACGGAGGTGATTTTGGCTTTGCAAGCCCCCGGCAAAAAGATCGCCCATGTCATTGGAGACTTCAACGACTGGAAGGTGCTCCCTGAATACCAACTGAAGAAAACCGCAGATGGAGCTATTTTCTGGATTAAGTTGACCGGCTTGGTGCCCCAAAAAGAGTACATTTTTCAATACCTAGTTGACGGGGACATTCGCATTGGTGATCCCTATGCAGACAAGGTATCCGATCCCTTCAACGATCAAGAAATCATCAGCCAAAATAGACATCCTGGCTTGTTGCCTTACCCAACTGGTAAAACAGAATTTCAAGCAACCTTTCTGCAAACAGGTCAAGCTCCTTATGCTTGGAAAAACACCAGCTACACTCGTCCTAAGCCTGAGGAGCTAAATGTATATGAACTTTTAGTCCGTGATTTTGATCAAAAAAGAACTTACCAAGCAGTCATTGAACGACTGGATTACTTGAAAGACTTGGGGATTAATGCAATTGAATTGATGCCGGTAGGGGAGTTTGAAGGAAATCTTTCTTGGGGCTACAATCCCTCCTTTTTCTTTGCTCCTGACAAATACTACGGCACCAAAAATGACCTCAAGCGACTTATTGATGAAGCCCATGGTCGTGGAATCGTGGTAATTATGGACATGGTACTCAACCATGCTTTTGGCCAAAATTCCATGGTTCGCCTCTACAACGACGGCGATTATGGAGCTCCTACAGAGGACAACCCATGGTTTAACCGCGTTGCCAAACACCCTTTCAATGTTGGATACGATTTCAACCACGAAAGCCCGTACACCAAAGCCTTTGTGGATTCGGTCAATAATTATTGGTTGACCGAGTACAAGGTGGATGGCATCCGCTTTGATCTTTCCAAAGGCTTTACTCAGGTCAACTCCGGCTCAAATGTGAGTAGTTGGTCTAATTACGACCCCTCTCGCATCAAAATATGGAAGCATATCTACGACCGAATCAAGACCAACCATCCCAATGCCTATGTGATCTTGGAGCACTTGGCAGTGAATGAGGAGGAGAAGGAATTGGCCAACTACGGCATGCTCTTGTGGGGAAACATGAATGGGGCTTCTCGAAACCTAGCTAAGGGGACTAACGATAATGTCGAATGGGGGTATTTCAAGAATCGGCAGTGGACAAAAAATGGCTTGATTGCCTACCAAGAATCTCACGACGAGGAACGGGTATTTTGGGAAACGATGAATTTTGGAGCCACGAGCCCACTTAATCTAAAGAGTCTGGAGAATGCAGTGAACCGAAATCAACTGATGACTGCATTCTTCCTGGCTATTCCAGGCCCGAAAATGATCTGGCAGTTTGGGGAGTTTGGCTATGATCAAGAATTGAACAACGATCGCTTGGGAATTAAGCCTACGCGTTGGGAATACCTCAGTAATCCTGACCGCCTTAGATTGTCTAAACTGTACAAGGAGATGTTCAAGCTGCGGGCAAAGTACCCGGTATTTAACTTTCCTAGCGATGCCTCCCTCAACCTTAGCTCTTCGTTAAAAACCATCCATTTGCAGCACCCTGACCTTCAGGTCTTTATGTTTGGAAACTTTGAGTTGGTGTCCCAAGGAAATCTATCCATTTCCTTCCCTAAGACGGGAAAGTGGTACAACTATTTTACGGGCAAGGAATTGAATGTGACTTCAACTCAAGTTTCTTTTGGTCTGCGGCCCAACGAGTTTTACCTCTTTACAGATAAACTACTTCCTCTGCCTGATGCAACTATTCTGCAGGCTGACTTCATTACAAGTATTCCAGAAGAAGTGGATGAGGATGGATTTGCAATCTATCCCAATCCTACTCGCTCGAGTTTGGTGGTGGAATTGCCCAAAGAAATGAAGGGAGCAGATTACCGGGTCCTAGATGTGACGGGTAGGGTAATCGCTGAAGGAAAAGGGAGTTCCAATTTGTCGATTTTAGGGCTGGATTTAGCTGGAATTCAACCAGGGATGTATATCTTTGAGGCATTTGATAGTCGGCGCGTACTACACAAGCGCTTTATCAAGCAGTAATCAAACCTAAGCACACTATGAAATTTAAACCTGGAGTAAAGTACGGAAATGAACTTCGTGATTTATTGGCTTATGCCAAGGAAAATGAGTTTGCCTTGCCTGCTGTCAATGTAATTAACAGCAATTCAGTAAATGCTGTTTTGGAAACAGCCAAAAAGGTAAACTCTCCTGTGATCATCCAATTTTCAAATGGAGGAGCACAATTTTTTGCGGGTAAAGGTCTACCCAACGACAAGCAGCAAGCAAGCATCGCGGGTGGAATCTCTGGAGCACACCACGTACACCAAATGGCTGAAGCCTATGGAGTACCAGTAATCCTGCATACTGACCACGCAGCGTTAAAGTTGCTCCCTTGGATTGATGGGCTACTTGAAGCGGGCAAAGCCTACCACCAAGCATACAAGAGACCCTTGTTTAGTTCACACATGCTCGACCTTTCCGAAGAGCCTTTACATGAGAACATTGAGATTTCTGCTTCCTACTTCCGTGAATTTGTGAAGTTGGATATGGCGATTGAGATCGAATTGGGTGTAACAGGTGGAGAAGAAGATGGTGTAGATAATTCGGATGTAGATTCTTCCAAATTGTATACTCAGCCTGAGGAAGTGGCCTATGCTTACAGTCATTTGAAAGAAATTGGGGACTTGTTTACCATCGCTGCAGCCTTCGGGAATGTGCATGGGGTATACAAGCCAGGGAATGTGAGTTTGAAGCCAATCATTCTTAAAAACTCTCAGGAGTACATCAACAAAAACTTTGGTACCACGGGCAAGCCGCTCAACTTTGTGTTCCACGGTGGTTCTGGCTCCTCGGTAGAAGAGATTCGCGAGGCCAACAGCTATGGTTCTATCAAAATGAATATCGATACCGATATGCAGTGGGCCATGTGGGAAGGCATCCTAAATTATTACAAGAAAAATGAAGGCTATCTTCAAAGCCAGTTGGGAAATCCAGAAGGTCCAGATAGCCCAAATAAGAAATATTATGACCCACGCGTATGGTTGCGCAAGGGTGAGGAGAACTTTGTAAAGCGTCTTGAACTTGCTTTCGATATGCTGAATGCAGTAAATAGAAATTAATTCCTTACACTTTCTCCTACTCCCAAAAGAGGTAGGTTGGACGTGTAGTGGATAAAATCAATCCCTAAATTCTGAAAAAGTCACTTGTAGAGGTGACTTTTTCTTTTCTTTACATCACTATGAAAAAACAGATCGGATTTAGTTTGCTGGCAGTTTTGCTCCTGCAGCTTACACTTACCCAAGTTGAAGCTCAACAAGCCAAGAACTATTGGCCAAAGGCAGGGCTGACCTATGAGATTTTTGTGCAGTCCTTCAACGACAGCAATGGCGATGGGATTGGGGATTTCAATGGGGTAACCGAGAAATTGGATTACATCAAGGAGTTGGGCGCCAATGCGATCTGGTTTATGCCGATCATGCCCTCGCCAACCTACCATAAGTACGATGTGACCGATTACAAGGCGGTGCATCCGGATTATGGGACGATGGCAGATTTCAAGCGACTGCTGGATGAGGCACATGCCCGTGACATCAAGGTGGTCATCGACATGATTATCAACCATACAGGAAGCGATCATCCCTGGTTTCTAGCCTCCAAAAAAGGTCGAGAAAATCCTTACCGAGACTACTACGTATGGGCGCAAAAGGATACCATTGCTTCCTATTTGAATAAGAAAACGATCACCTTAGATTCTGATAACATTCAGCAATGGCATGACCCAGGCCATGGCCAAGATTACTATTATGGATTTTTCTGGGGAGGGATGCCTGACCTCAACTTTGATTCACCCAAGGTGCGTGAAGAAATCGTTTCAATCGGCAAATTTTGGTTGGAAGAAGTGGGGGTAGATGGGTTTCGCCTAGATGCAGCCAAGCATATTTTCCCAGACGATCGTCCACTAGATAACCATGCTTTCTGGAAGGAGTTCCGCCGGGAAATGGAGGCCATCAAGCCCGACATCTACTTGGTAGGTGAGGTCTACGACAAAAAAGAAGTTGTTGCACCCTACCTCCCAGGCTTAGCAGCCTTATTTAATTTCGACTTTCATTATACGATGATTGAGGCTTTGAATACAGAAAATGGGCAACTGCTGTACCAAAAGCAAAAGGATGTACTTGATTTTTACCAAGGCATTACGTCTGATTTTATCGATGCTACCTTTTCCTCAAATCACGACCAGTCACGCTTGTTGAATGACTTGAAGAAAGATCCTGCCAAGTACAAGCAGGCTCTAGCGATCCTAATGACCTTTCCTGGAGCTCCTTACTTGTACTATGGAGAAGAAATCGGGATGCTTGGGCTGAAGCCAGACGAACAAATACGTGAGCCTTTTCTTTGGGATAAAAAAGAAAATGATTCCGGTAGAGCCACCTGGATTGTTCCTCAATACAGCACAGATGCGACCGTGACCCCATTGGCTCAACAGCGCTTGGATCCAAACAGCTATTTCAACCATTACAAAAAAGTGATTGGTTTGCGTCAATCCAATCCCGCCTTGGCAATCGGTAGCCTGGAGTCGGTTAAGCAAACTTATCCTAAGTCAGTGATGGCTTTTATTCGCCGAACTACCGATCAGGAATTGCTAGTGGTACATCACTTGGGTAGCAAAGGCACGGAATTTCAAATCCCTGAAGGCTTTAAATCTTCGGTTTATGCCACAGAGGGGGTAACGATTAAGCAAGGGACCATGTTCCTTCCACCGAATTCAAGTTTGATTTTAAAGAAATAAAAAGAGGGGCCTAGCCCCTCTTTTTATGTTTTAGGTAGACAAGATACTCGCTACACGCAAATCTTCTTCATCCACTTCCTTGTCATCCACAATCGCTTTGACAATTGGCGTGTAGACCACCTTGTTGTTGATCATCCCGGCCATCGTATCGTATTTGCCTTGAAGTAGTCCTTCTACAGCAGCCACTCCAAGTTTGGAAGCGAGTAGTCTATCAAAAGAGGTAGGAGATCCTCCGCGTTGCAAATGGCCTAAAATAGTGACTTTGATATCGTAGTGAGGGAGGAAAGTCTTCACTTCGTCTGCAATTTGCTGCGCTGAGCCACTTTGCCCACCTTCCGCCACAATGACGATGTTGGAGGATTTTTTGGCCTTGGATCTTGTTTTAAGTTTATCGACAAGTGCTTCAATGGAAGTTTTCCGTTCTGGAATTAAGATAGCCGCCGCGGCGCTACCGATTCCTGCATTGATTGCGATGAAGCCGGCATCTCTTCCCATCACTTCCACAAAAAACAGTCTATCGTGGGAGGTAGCCGTATCTCTAATTTTGTCAATCGCTTCGATGGCTGTATTGCAGGCGGTATCAAATCCAATGGTCAGATCTGTACCAGAAAGGTCGTTGTCAATCGTGCCTGGCAGACCAATTGAAGGAATTCCATATTCTTCGAAAAACAGGTGGGCTCCTGTAAGGGATCCATCTCCACCGATCACTACAAGTGCATCGATTCCATGGCTCTGCAGGTTTTCAAAGGCTTTTTTGCGGCCTTCAGGTGTTCTGAATTCAGCACTTCTGGCAGATTTTAGAAAGGTTCCTCCTCGTTCTAGGATGTGCGTAATGTATCTAGAATCCAGTTTTTTGATGTCGTCCTGGATCATTCCCTCATAGCCTCGGTAAATGCCGTACATTTCCAGTCCATAGTAAAATCCAGCACGCACCACTGCGCGAATCGCAGCATTCATTCCTGGTGAATCCCCACCAGAGGTGAGAACGCCAATTTTTTTGATTGTTTTAGGTTCCATAGGTTTGTGTCAAGGCTTTAAATAGCAGCCCAGCTGAAGCTGGGTTGGTGGCCAATGGGATGTTGTGTACATCACAGATCCGCATCAGCATTTGTACATCTGGTTCATGGGGATGCTTATCCAGGGGGTCTCTAAAAAAAATCACAGCGGCTAATTTTTTTTCTGCGGCGAGCGCCGCGATTTGAGCATCCCCTCCATAAGGTCCAGAGAGAAGTTTTTCTACTTGAAAACCTGCTTTTTCAATGTGCGAACCCGTGGTGCCTGTGGCGACGAGCTCGATATCGATTCGGTGAAGGGCATCACGAAATCCACTCAAAAAATGAACCATGTCGGCTTTTTTACCATCATGGGCGATTAAGGCGATTTTCATGAATTGAATAGGAATAGGTTTACGACCAAAGTTAGGAAAATTTCAATTTTTCTTTGACTTCTAAGTTGCCAATATCCATGGAATTATTTCACCGGTATTTCTTTATTTCTTCGTCTTTTCTTCAAGCATCAGCAGAAAGGAATATTCTAAGGCAATTTCTTTCAGTGGATTAAATCGACCAGATGCCCCGCCATGACCTGCTTCCATGTTGGTAAATAAAAGAAGTAGGTTTTGATCCGTTTTTAGTTCCCGGAGCTTGGCCACCCACTTGGTAGGTTCCCAATACTGCACCTGGGAGTCGTGCAGACCAGAGGTCACCAAAAGATTGGGATAGG
>JAXISU010000090.1:0-6792 GCA_034680425.1 Cyclobacterium sp. | reverse complement strand
TCAGGAGATTTGCAGCCTAGCCAAATCACGAGGGATACTCACAGCCATCGATGGGGCGCATGGGGCAGGCACCTTTAACCTGGACCTGACTGCGCTAGGTTGTGATTTTTATGCAGGATGCTTCCACAAATGGATGTTGGGGCCTAGTGGAACTGCTTTTCTCTATGTACGCGAAGAATCTTTGGAAAAACTCCGTCCTGTCATGATAGGAGGACATTCGGATACCGGATGGGACATGATGTCTAATCCCCCTACCCTCGCAGGCTATGTCCCCTCCGCCCGACGATTTGATTACGGCACGCAGAGTAAGGCACTTGCAGTAGGCATGGTGGCTGCCACGGAATTCCATGACCAGATTGGCAAGGACCGCATAGAAACTCGCTTGCAAACCCTCAATCAGTATTTGATGGATGGGCTTTTGGAACTTGACAGCAAACTCGATATCCTTACTCCGTTGGAAAAAGAATCCCGAATAGCACTCCTCACCTTTCGTCCAAAAAATATGAGCTACCAGGTTTGTGGAAATGAACTGGGAAAAGCAGGATTTCGGATTCGTCAGGTTCCTGAAGGAAAGGTAAATGCGATTCGCGTGTCCACGCACGTTTACAACACCAAAGAAGAGGTAGACGCGTTCCTTGCTGCCTTAACTCGAATTCTTACTTGAGTTTCTTTTTCTTCTTTGTAGCAGCACGTTCTACGGCTTCCTGGGCACGAAACTGCGCAATATCACGGATAAGTTGCTCCGGCAAATCCTCCCTGTACTGAAATTGAATCGCTCCTTTGGAAGTTACATACCCAGCCAATTCCTCCTTAAAATTAATCACTCCTGAAGAGGTAGGGTAATACCCCATATGGCTTTTGGCTGCAGCATAGTACACCAGTACTTCTGAGGTCTTAAAAGCTGGCATGTGGTAACTGATCACTTCTTCTGCTTCGGGTACCGCTTGGCGCAGGATTTCCCGCATTTGCTGTAACTTGGCTTGAATTTCAGGAGTAAACCAAGAAAAGTACTCTTGGATTGAATTAGGTTTGGGATTCATAAACTAGGTAGTTCTATAGTTGAAAGCGGATTGAACTTATGGAAAAAAATGAACTTACGCTCAATGAAGCGCAAAAATTAGTAGATCACTGGATACAGACGGTGGGTGTACGCTACTTCAATGAACTGACCAATATGTCGCTCTTGATGGAAGAAGTGGGTGAATTGGCACGCATCATGGCACGTACCTATGGAGAGCAATCCTTCAAAGAATCGGACAAAGGGCGCGCACTCGACGACGAGATGGCCGATGTACTTTGGGTGCTGATTTGCTTGGCCAACCAAACGGGGGTGAATCTGACGGATGCCTTGCAAAAGAATCTGGAGAAGAAAAATACCCGCGATTCGAACCGTCATCAGGAAAACGAAAAGTTGCGGTAGGAGATATTCGGAATTAGGTCAATTCCCTTTTTGGTTGGTGCGCTCTTTCGCTTCCTTAGTAAGCGCAAAACTTTCTTTTCGGGTGATGGTTTTGATGTAATTGACCTTCCTGAATCTTAAAGCACTCCAGTCTTCATCAATTGCTACCTGTCTAACTCCTTCAAATCCATACTGACCCAGAATCCCAAAACCAGTATCCCGATTAAAGGCACACTTGTACTTCTTGGAAATTGCTTTTGGGTAAGCTATCCAAACAATTGGATCTGCCACTAATTTAGGTTGAATCGAATGGATAAAATTCTCGATAGCTACTTGGTCTATCACAAAGCCCAAGGTAAATTCGATCTGACCTGCCTCTTCTATGGACTGAATAACCCGAGTTGATTCTTCCATTAGCGACAACTCCTCTCCAAAGGACTGGGGAGCGTTAACCGCGAGGATTTGTTTGTGGTCTTTAAAATTGAGTTTTTTGAATAATGCTGTCATCTTAAAATTAGTGATACTGATGTAATCGATCAAAATTAAATAAACAGGCAAAAAAACTGATTTCAAACTATTCGTAATTCCCCTTTCTGGGATATTCCTACCACCTGATCGTAAAGATTAAGTGTCAAGCAAAAGGCAATATCAGCCTCAATACCGTGATTTTGTAGCCGCTTGGAATGGGACGCTTGAGCTAGGTAATTCGCCAAATTATTTCCCTCCTGAGCAAATAACGAACTCATCGCAAGTGCCCCGTCCTCATGATTGGCATGGCTTAAGCTAAGCGCTTGCACCAAAGCACCCGCATACAGCGAGTCTTCTAAATTGAATCTCCCTTTCCAACCCGCACAGTGAATCAACACATCTAGATTTTGTGATTGGATGTAGGTTGCCGTGGCTTGAAGGTTCGGGAAAGCCCCAATCAAGATCTGCGCTGCACCTTTTGATTTTTCAATAGCCAAAGTGCCATTCGTGGTGGTCATCGCTAGTTTCTTGCCTGCATAGTTCCCTTCCACAAAGGCCACCGGAGAATTCCCCAATTCAAATCCTGGGGCTGTCATGCCATCCCGCTCCCCTGCAATTAGGTAGCCTTGCGCCTGCATGGCCCGACACGATTCAAGATCTGCAAAAGGAAGAATCTCCGTGACGCCATGGGCCAAAGCAGCCACCATGGTCGAGGTGGCTCTAAAAATATCCACGACCACCACTAGCTTTCCCTTCACCTCATGCAGGTGAATCAGTTCGGGAGTAAAGCAAACTTCAATGGAGTTCATTAGCCTTTATACAAGGGAAGTTTTTCCACTTGCGCCTTCAGGTTTTTGTTTCGAATCTGAATGTAGATTTCAGTTCCCACTTTACTGTAGGCAGTTTGAACATAGCCCATCCCAATACCTACTCCCATGCTTGGGGATTGGGTACCTGAAGATACCTCACCGATAACCTCCCCTGCTGCATCCACAATCGGGTAATGCCCTCTTGGGATACCACGCTCTTGCATGATAAATCCAACTAGCTTACGAGAAACGCCAGTCTCTTTTTGTTGCTTCAAGGCTGCAGAATTGGTGAATTCCTTGGTGAATTTGGTGATCCATCCCAAACCTGCCTCAATGGGCGAAGTGGTGTCCGTGATGTCATTGCCATACAAGCAATAACCCATCTCGAGTCGCAAGGTATCCCGAGCACCCAAACCAATTGGCTTGATGTCGTAGGCTGCTCCAGCCTTAAAAATCTGCTCCCACACATGGGCTGCATCTGCATTTTTTACATAGATTTCAAATCCTCCCGCACCTGTATAGCCTGTTCCTGAGATGATTACATCCTTCACCCCTGCAAACTCCCCTACCGTAAAATGGTAAAATTGAACATCAGTCAAATTTACTG
The DNA here is from genome assembly GCA_034680425.1 of Cyclobacterium sp. Classification (GTDB taxonomy): domain Bacteria; phylum Bacteroidota; class Bacteroidia; order Cytophagales; family Cyclobacteriaceae; genus Algoriphagus. Next base: position 3,509 of record JAXISU010000090.1, on the reverse strand, counting down.
GGGTAATGGATTGCATAGCAGCAGCAGCCTTAGGTCCTTGCACCGCAAAGAGGCAGTACTCGTCCGAAGCATTGGTGAGCGTAGCACCCATCGTATTGTGACTTGAAATCCAAGCCCAATCCTTATCGATATTGGACGCATTGACCACCAAGAGGTATTTTTCTTCAGCCATCTTGTACACGATCAAATCGTCTACAATCCCGCCCGTTGCATTTGGTAAACAGGAGTATTGCGCCTGCCCGATCACCAAAGTAGAGGCATCGTTGGAAGTTACTTTTTGAATCAATGCCAAGGCTTGTGGGCCCTCCACAAAAAATTCACCCATGTGGGACACATCAAATACACCCACTCCTTGTCTGACGCAGAGGTGCTCTTCCATATCTGAACTGTAGCGTACGGGCATCATGTAGCCTGCGAATGGCACCATTTTGCCACCAAGTGCTGCATGTAGGTCATTTAAAGGAATGGTTTTGATGGGTGCTTCCATTGGGTTGTCGTTTTTTTAGTCGGTAGCAAAGGTAACCAATGCCAAAAAAAATGGTTTAGACCTTAGGATTTATTTTAACCCAATCCCATAAAAAAAGCAGCTTGTTGAAGCTGCTTCTATTGGAATGATTTGGGTGGATTATACGGAGAAACTTTCCCCGCATCCACAGGTTCGGCTCGCATTCGGATTGACAAATTGAAATCCTTTGCCATTCAATCCATCGGAGAATTCTAGTATGGTACCCGCTAGATACAGGAGACTTTTTCGATCAACCAAGATTTTGACGCCTTTGTCTTCAAAGACATGGTCTGTATCTACCACTTGGGCATCGAAACCCAGTTCGTACATCAAACCCGAGCAACCTCCACCTTTCACAGAAACGCGAATGTTTTCTTGCTCCATTCTCCCCTCCTCTTTTTTCAATTCAAGAATTCTCTCTTTGGCTTTGTCAGAAACGGTGATCATATCTTTATATCTTTACGCTTTGGCTTGTCACTTCTTCCCAGTTAAACTGCTTACTGAAGAAAAAGATTCAGACAAAGATACAAATTAATGGCATGAGGAAAATCGAACACCTTGGAATTGCGGTCGCTGACCTAAAAAAATCCAATGAACTCTTCCAGCGTCTCCTAGGAAATGCTCCCTACAAATCAGAAACAGTTGCTTCTGAAGGGGTTGAAACAAGTTTCTTTCAGGTAGGCGACACCAAAATCGAATTGCTTCAAGCGAGTACCGAAGATAGCCCCATCGCCAAGTTTATCTCCAAAAAATCAGAAGGCATCCACCACATTGCTTTTGATGTGGAGGACATTTATGCAGAAATGGATCGCCTAAAAGCGGCAGGATTTGAAATCTTAAATGAGGTTCCCAAAAAAGGGGCTGACGGCAAAATCGTTGTATTTTTGCATCCCAAAAGTACCAACGGAGTACTCGTGGAACTGTGCCAAGAAGATCCCAATCCAGAAAATCAATAAATCGAGCAAAAGTACCTCATTGACCTTATCGTTTGAACTACAACCACATGTCTGAGAAAAGAACCGAAATCAGTGAATTGGGAGAGTTTGGCCTAATCGACCAACTCGCCAAAGGCGCCCATCTTAAAAACCCTTCTACCATCAAAGGAATTGGGGATGATGCCGCGGTAATTGATTCAGGCGATCTCGTCACCGTGGTGAGTACAGACTTATTGCTAGAAGGAGTTCATTTCGACCTTTCTTACACCCCACTCCCTCACCTCGGATTTAAGGCTGTAGCCGTCAATGTATCGGATATCGCTGCCATGAATGCGATTCCTACCCAGATTACGGTCAGCATCGCGCTTTCCAATCGATTTTCTGTAGAAGCAGTCAATGCACTTTATGAGGGGATTTATGCAGCTTGCGAACAGTATGGAGTGGATTTGGTGGGCGGAGATACCACCGCTTCCCGTTCAGGACTCATCATTTCCGTGACTGCGATGGGCCAAGCCAAGAAAGAACAACTTTCTTACCGCTCTGGAGCCAAAGAAAGTGACATCCTCTGCGTCACAGGAGACCTAGGATCCGCCTTGGTGGGCCTCCAAATTCTGGAGCGAGAAAAGCAGGTGTACCTCTCCAATCCGGACATGAAGCCTGAATTAGAAAAATATACGGTAGTCACTGCACGTCAACTGCGTCCAGATGCCCGGATGGATATCATCCATGAACTTCGAGAACTTGAAGTGATCCCAACAAGCATGATTGATATTTCGGATGGATTGGCTTCTGAGATTTTTCACCTCTGCAAGGCCTCTGAAGTAGGCGCTACCATCTACGAAGACAAACTTCCTATCGACAAGCAAACCTTCGACACCGCGGTGGAACTCAACCTGGATCCCATTACCTGCGTGCTAAATGGTGGCGAGGATTACGAATTGCTATTTACGATTGACCAAAAAGATTTTACCAAACTGGAAAAGCACCCCGATGTGCATTTTATTGGACACATTACCAAAGCCGCCGAAGGCAAATACCTAGTCACCAAAAGTGGAACTGCGGTTCAACTCAAAGCCCAAGGCTGGAAGCATTTTTAAGGAAAAAAATCTAAAAATCTGCCTACACTTTATTTTTGGTATCCATAAGTATGGTAACAGGCCCATCATTGATCAGGCTGACCTTCATGTCTGCCCCAAAAGTGCCTGTTCCGATGGATTTGCCCAACTCCAACTCGAAGGCTGCAATGGCCTGCTCGTAAAGCGGTAGCGCAATCTCAGGCCGTGCTGCCTTGATGTAAGAAGGACGATTGCCCTTTTTGGTGCTAGCGTGTAGGGTAAACTGAGATACCAGAAGCAAGTCCCCAGCCACCTCAATTAGGCTTTTGTTCATCACTCCTTGCTCGTCTGGGAAGATGCGCAGGTTGACTATCTTTTTGGTAAGCCATTCCAAGTCCTCTTTCCCGTCTGCTTCCTCAATACCCAAGAGCACCAAAAGCCCTACTCCTATGTTGGATTTGATTTTTCCCTCAATAGTCACTGCCGATTCCAATACGCGTTGAATAACTGCTATCATGCTCCTAATTCTTGCATTTTTCCGGATAAAAAGCATTCCACTCCGGTTGTACCCTCACTAAGGGCTACCTTTACCAAGGACTTTGCGACCACATGGTCTCGAATGGGGCGAATATTTTTTCCCAATTTCAACCAAGTCAGCGGAGCCATCAAAATCGTGGCCACCTGTTCACCAAAACGGAATTCATGCCGTGCTCCCAAAAGTAAGGAAGGACGGAACAATCCCAAAAACTGGAATCCCAACCACTTCAAGTCGTCTTCAGTCTGACCTTTGACTCGATTGTAATAAATGGAAGAAGAAGGGTCCGCACCCATGGCGGATACGTAGAGAAACTTGGATGCGCCCAACTGCTTGGCCCAGCCAGCAAATTCGAGTACCAAATCATGATCCACTGCAAAAAATTGCTCCTTAGAGCCTGCCTGCTTGATGGTGGTACCCAAACTGGAGAAGGCATGAATGGTGACCTTTTTCTCAGAAATGGCTGCTACCAGCGGCTG
>JAXISU010000089.1:0-6826 GCA_034680425.1 Cyclobacterium sp. | reverse complement strand
CAACTCGGTTTGCAGGTGCCTGAAATAAGCCAACCCATAGCCAATTATGTGAAATGGAAGCAAGTGGGCAACTTGCTTTACTTGGCCGGGTCGGGGCCAAAAATCTACGGAAAAGTGGGTGCAGACCTAACTACCGAAGAAGGCTATGCAGCAGCCAAGGCTACCGGCTTAGAGATCATTGCCGTGCTGCAAGCCGCGACGGGGGATCTTGGCCGGATCAAACAGTTTGTCAAGGTATTGGGCATGGTAAATTGCACGCCGGACTACACAGCACAGCCAGCGGTCATCAATGGATTTTCTGACTTGATGGTTGCCGTCTTTGGAGAAAAAGGAAAACATGCTCGATCGGCAGTTGGGGTAGGATCACTCCCAAATAATATGGCTGTAGAGATCGAAGTGATCGTCGAATTGGAAGACAAGTAAGCAAATCGCTTCGGAAGGAGTACACCAAGACTTTAAAACAAACTTCCCTGAAATGGATGGCCCTCTAACTCCAAGAGGGCTTTTTTCTTGTCCAATCCTCCGGCATAACCCGTAAGGCTTCCATTGCTTCCGATGATGCGATGGCAGGGTAAAATAATCAAGAGGGGATTGGCACCTATAGCCGTGCCTACCGCGCGAATAGCTGCTGGATTGCCCAGTTGCTCGGCCAACTTGGCATAGGTAGTGGTTTGCCCAAAGGGAATTTTACCCACGGCCAACCATACTTTTCGCTGAAAGTCCGTTCCCCCCAAGCCAATGGGGAGGTTAAAAATTTTTCGTTGCCCCAGAAAATACTCCTCCAATTGCTTCTTGGCTTCCAGCAAGAGTGGATCCGACAGTTCACCCTCCGGCTGCTGTTGGGTAAATTTCAATTCCGAAAGACATTCTTCTCGGATGCTCAATTGGATGTTTCCTATTGGGGTAGCGATGATGGGCATGGGAAAGAGGGAAAAAGGTGAAAGAGAGAAGATGGGTTAACTGATGCACAAGCGGTATTTCCAGACCTCACGTACCTGCGTCACCTCCACCTCAAAGGGAGGATAGATGGGATTGGCAGAGCAGAGCAACAGGTTTTGGTTGGCCTTGATCCGGTTGTAAGCCAGTTTAAAGGTGACCCCATCCTGCTCCGTGACAATCACGTAGCGTTCTCCATCCTTCAAGCGAGTCCAATCCTCCAGGTATTCACAGACGATCCAGGCACCATCCGGAATCGGCAGCATGGAATCCCCATCTACTTGAAATACCCGGTGTTTTTTGTTGGTAGGGAGAAAAGGCAACGAAAACCTCGGTAAGTCGGAGATAAATTCCGGATCAGCAAATCCCGCCAAGTAACTCGCCTTGGCCCGTTGCGAAACTACTTCAATCAGCTCTCGTCCTGCCGCATCTACCGTGGTGGAGAGGATACGGAGGTTACGACCACGGAGAAATTGGTCCGTTTCCAAGAGCTCGCGCAACTTGTATTCCGAATAGGAAGCCAGATCCTCCCGAACCAGCACATCCAGGGACACCTTGAAGTAATCGGCAATCAAAAGGAGTACCTCCAAGGGAGGGGTAATACTCAACTCATAGCCGGCCAACTTGGATCGGGAAATTTCCAAAGCCTGAGATAGCGACTCTTGGGTCAAGCCCTTCTTTTTGCGGAGAAATTTTAAATTTTTTTGAAGTAGCATCTAAGTAGTAACCGACGTTTTTAAATTTTCAAAAGGGAAATTAAAGTTCATCCATTCCTAGGTGCTGAATTTCAGTGACACGCAAAAGCCCTTTATCATTACTCACAAATTTACTACAGCCAGACTCAAGTGCGACGGCAAGCTGAAGTGCATCCATTCCCTTCAAAAAGGAATACCTACTTCGTAAAGTAGCCGCCTGATCTGCAATAGGCTGCGTAATTTCAACTAAGGGTATCCCCAGTTTGTACAAAAGTTCACGATAACTTTCAATCAGGTCCACTCTACCTGCCTTTTTTGGAGCCACCGTAAACTCCATCCAGGTCACGACACTCGTCATCAATTCATTGTTTTTTAAGAGGTTACTAAGAAAAAAATCCTGAACTCGTGAGCTGTAGCTTGGGTGCTGCTCTACCAGATAAATAAAAATAGGGGTATCTAAAAAGAACTTCATGATCAAAGCCTATCGCTGGTACGTAACTCTTCAATATAGGCCTGGGCATCTGTGCTCCAAAGTCCCTGTCCTGTACCTGCAATTTTTTCTAAGGCATCTTTTGCGACTTGGAGGCGATCTGCTTGATGAATCAACTCCTGAATAATCTTTTGAAGATCCTCCGGAGGCAAGGTTCTGATTTCTTGAATTAAAATTTCAACTTTTGACATGATCGTTTTCGATAAGGATGACTTTGCTACTACAAATTACGGTTTTTCTTTTAAGTTGTTGATTTTCATTGTATTTACATCATACCCCTATCCTATTTCTATTCGCTCACCGACAACTTCCGCCAGACATTAGGTCAAATATATGAACTTGTTTATATTATAGACAATTAATTGTTTAAATTATTAACATTTTCAATGGAAGAAAAACGAAGCATTGTGCATTTGGATCTGGACACCTTTTTTGTGTCTGTAGAGCGGCTTTTTGACGACCGCCTCAAAGGCAAGCCTATCCTCATTGGGGGCGCAAGCGACCGAGGGGTTGTCGCCTCCTGCAGCTACGAAGCCCGAAAGTTTGGCATCCATTCCGCCATGCCCATGCGCACCGCTAGACAGCTCTGCCCGGAAGCAATTGTAGTACGTGGCGATTTTGAAAAATACAGCCAAAAGTCTCAAGAAATCACCGAAATCATCCGAGAAGGAGTTCCCCTATTCGAAAAAGCCTCCATCGATGAATTCTACATCGACCTCACGGGCATGGACCGCTTCTTTGGCTGCTTCAAGTTGGCCCATCAACTCCGCCAACGCATCATCCAAGAAAGCGGGCTCAACATCTCCATGGGCCTTTCCCAAAACAAAACCGTCTCCAAAATTGCCACAGGCGAAGCCAAGCCTAACAATGAAAAACAAATTCCGCTCGGAGAGGAGAAAACCTTCCTCTCCCCCCTGTCCGTTCGGAAAATTCCCATGATTGGTGAAAAAACCTCCCAAACGCTCTACAACATGGGGGTAAAAAAAGTGCATACCCTACAGCAAATGCCTGCCCAACTCCTAGAAGCCACCTTTGGAAAAAATGGCAAGCTGATCTGGGAAAAAGCAAATGGCATCGACCTCAGCCCAGTGGTTCCGTACACCGAAGCCAAATCCATCTCCTCCGAAAACACCTTTGATGAAGACACCATCGACACCCGCCTGCTCGAGGCAACCCTCATCGCCATGACCGAGCAACTCAGCACCAAACTCCGGAAAAAAGGACAGCTCACCGCTTGCATCACTGTAAAAATCCGCTATTCCGACTTTGAAACCCATAGCATACAGCAGCGCATCCCCTATACCGCGGCGGACCATAGCCTACTCCCCCTCGTCAAGGAACTCTTCCGTAAGCTCTACACCCGCCGCTTACTCATCCGACTGGTGGGCGTGCGCTTCAGCAATCTGGTCTATGGCAATTACCAGATTCAGCTCTTTGAAGATAGCCAACAGCAAATCAACCTCTACCAAGCTCTGGATAAATTAAACGTCAAGTATGGAGACAAAACAGTCTGCCGAGCGGTAGCCATGGGGGTAGGAAGGAGAAGGTTTAATCCATTTAATGGAATGGAGGCATGAGACAAAAAAAAAGGTTGCCTCTAATTCCGAGGCAACCCACACAAACCTAAAATCTTAAAACAAAAACAATAAAGATCAGGGCATTTAGCACATACTGAATAATGATTTTCGATTTGAAACTGGTATCCAATTCAAAAAAGGAAGACGGACTTATGGATCGCCTAAACTGAATTGTACTAAAAACCAAATTAAATCCAATCAACAGCCCAAGCGCCAGTTCAGCGTATTCAAACTCAGGAAATATCCTGAAAAGGATTCCCGATATCACGTACCCTATTAAAGTCAAAACAGAGACTTTAACTAAGGCTTTTTTTAGCTTATTTACATCCATGTTTCTAATTTAAACAATCATAAAAGTCCCAAACCATCAAACCTAAAGCCACCCATCCCAATGTCCGCTTACCTACTAAAATCAATATTTCTGCCGCTACCTCAGCAGAGGCTAAAGCAGCAGTATTTTTAATCAATTCATTTATTACGCCTACACCTAATACCCCAGAAGCACAACTACGAATTCGATCCCAATCTACATCTTCATTGATTCTGTGATTTGAATTACTAAATACACCTGCGCTTTTATCAGTAGTTTGTTGCATAATTGAAATCATCAGGGATAGCTCCACTAATTCTTGGTCCGATAAATTAGTAATTGTTCCCCTTTCTTCTTCAGAGAGAGTTTTAGCAACCGATGAAGAGAAAACCTGGTTTAATAAGTGTCGATGAATGCTTCTTCCATTTTCCACTAATGGGTTTAAAATCCGTTCAATTTCCGGATCGCTGTAATCTAGGCTTAAAAATGATCCATCTAGGTTTTGATTCTTGCCCAAAACCAAATTTAGTTCTTCCCCTATTTTATTGATTTCATTTAAATCTAGGCCTTTAGGAAACTTTAATTCATCGGAGATTTGAAGTCCATCATCATTTAATGGAATGTTTTGTTCCATTAGTGAACACCCAGAAAAACTGATAAAAATTATAACTGCTGAAATTTTAAATATTCTAGACATATTGAAAAATGTTTTAGGAGTTCTTAACTACTCTGTCCCTTTTCGTTATACGGGGCTACTCTTGGATTTTTTAAGTCGTTTTTCGCTTGCACATGTCCGACTTTAAAGGGCCGCTAACCCTTACTTAGCATTTTTTTGAACTAGAATGAGGTGTAGGTAAATTAAAAAGAAAGGTGACTTGATTCCATTACTGGCCCGACTTTGAGCGAAGTCCTTCTCCCACATTTGCCGCACTCAAAAAACTTGCTCGCACTAAACCTATCTGTCTTTCACCAAATTAACAAATAAAAATGTATAAAAAGATTTTATTAAGCTATAATTTGCTGTAAATCAACTTAATTAGTTATGTTTTATATTGAAATATAACAATTAAAAGTCAATTTTTTAATTAATAACCAAATAGTACCAAATAGCCCCCTTCAATTCAATATTTCTAAGAATAAACGAAAAATACCTGGCGGTTTACTGGGGATTGAGTGCAATTTCAGTAGGAATTAATCCATAAAGGTTAGCCAACAACAAATACAGCTCTACCAAGCTCTGGATAAATTAAACGTCAAATATGGAGACAAAACAGTCTGCCGAGCGGTAGCCATGGGGGTAGGAAGGAGAAGGTTTAATCCATTTAATGGAATGGAAAATTGAAGTATAGATTCAATCCTACCACCTAGATGGGATGCCCAACGCAGAATTTTCAAAAAACCTCCTTAATTTAACTTTCTATTCCATTCCCTAGCCTCCATGCATCCCTACCTATTTACCACCCCACGACTAGGATTTCGCCGCTGGCAAGCGACTGACCTGGAGGCATTTACCGCCATCAACACGGATGCGGAGGTCATGCGCTTTTTCGAAAGACCGCTCCCCAAAGAAGATACACAAGCCATGATGGAGCGAATGGAGCGCCTGTACGAGGACAAAGGTTTCTGCTATTTTGCAGTGGATGTCCTAGAAAGCCAAGCGCTCCTGGGTACCATCGGACTGGGATGGAAAACCTTTGAAGCAGACTTTACGCCTACCGTAGATATCGGCTACCGCATCGGCAAAGCCTGGTGGAACCAAGGCTTTAGCACCGAGGGAGCTGCTGCCTGCCTAGACTATGCACGGCAACTCCAAATCCCGAAAGTGGTAGCCATGGCTTCTATCGGAAACCTGGCTTCCATCCAAGTCATGAAAAAAATAGGGATGGACTACTGGAAAGAATTTGACCATCCAGACCTGCAGAATTCCCCAAGTATCCAACGCTGCAGCTTGTACCAGATCTCCCTCTAAATTTCCATAAGAACAGAACCTCAACCCAGTAGATGCCTTATTTTAGCGAACAGCATTTTCAACACCTCAACCCTTCGGATATCCTCTCGGGAGAATACGATGGCTGCACCTTTTCCAACTGCAACTTTGCTACCGCCTCCTTTCAACAGGCGAGTTTTGAAAATTGCCTCTTTGAGGATTGTGACTTGAGTAACATCAAAGTAGTCAAGGTGAATTTTCAGAATATCCGATTTGTACGCTGCAAAATGCTCGGAATAGCCTTTGCTTCTTCAAATCCCTTCCTAATGGAACTCCATCTAGAAAACTGCGTCCTCGACTACTGTAATTTCTACAAACTCCCCCTCAAAAAATCAAAGTTTCTCCAATCTCGATTGCGGGAGGTAGACTTCTCCCAGGCCAACCTGAGCGAAGCAAGTTTTCAGGGTTCTGACCTCCTCGGAGCAGTATTCGATCAGACCAACCTCGAAAAAGCCGACTTTCGAGAAGCCATTCACTACCGAATTGCCCCCGAACTCAACGTTCTCAAGGGTGCGCGATTTGATCTTGCTGGTTTGCCTGGCCTCCTGGAATCCTATGGAATCAAGGTAGACTGAAACTACACTACCTTATTTCTTTAAATAGCTGTCTCGGATGGCCTTGAATTCAGAACCTTCCTTCCATCCGGGCCAGCGAGTTGAATTAGCGAGGTTACGACCTACTTGATACAGCAATTGCACATCGTCCACTGCTCCTTCCAAGTTCCATCGCTTTGGATCATAGCCATCGGCCGCTTTGTGGTAATACTGGGCAACATACTCTTCTTGTAGTTGCTTTCCATACTCCTTTCCTTTCTCCACATGGTCTATTCCT
>JAXISU010000088.1:0-6956 GCA_034680425.1 Cyclobacterium sp. | reverse complement strand
CTCCATTTTTCCTTGATGGGAGCACGCGACCTATCGGTCATCGCTACTCCTCCGCCCAACAGGCAGCCGGTGACTACGGAGGTGCAAACCTTCGAAGAAGAGGTGATCCGAGATGCCGTATCCTACGAGCTCCGCCGTGGAGGGCAAGTGTTTTTTGTGCACAACCGCGTAGGAGAAATCGACAGCATTGCCAACCTCATCTTGAAATTGGTTCCGGACGCCCGCGTCATCGGTGCCCATGGACAGATGGATGGAGACAAATTGGAAAAAATCATGGTGGACTTTATCAACCACCAATACGATGTCCTGGTCTCCACCAACATCATTGAGTCGGGCTTGGACATTCCGAATGCAAACACCATTTTGATCAACCGAGCCCACATGTTTGGCCTTTCCGATCTCCACCAAATGCGGGGACGAGTAGGGCGGAGCAACAAAAAAGCCTTTTGTTACCTGCTCACGAGCCCCCTTTCTGGACTTACGGCTGAGGCGAGAAAGCGCCTTCAAACCCTGGAGGAATTTTCCGACTTGGGAGATGGCTTCAAGGTGGCCATGAAGGATCTGGATATTCGAGGGGCAGGCAACCTGTTGGGTGCGGAGCAAAGTGGATTCATCACCGACCTGGGATTTGAGATGTACCACAAGATCTTGGACGAGGCGGTACAGGAACTGAAGGAAAATGAATTTGCGGCCTTGTTTGAAGAGGATCTCAAGGAAAAGGTAGCAGTGCTCGTACAGGATTGCACCATAGAAACCGACCTAGAACTGCTCATTCCGGAGAGCTATGTCAGCAATATCAGTGAGCGTCTGGGACTGTATTCCAAGTTGGACGGTCTCGAAAAAGAAGAGGAGCTGGACAAATTTGGGCAAATGCTCCAAGATCGATTTGGCCCACTTCCAAAGGCTGTTCAAGACTTGATGGAAACCGTGCGATTGCGCTGGCAGGCAGAGGAATTGGGCATCGAAAAATTGGTTTTGAAGGCATCTCAAATGAAATGTTACCTGCTTCCTTCGAGCAAAGAATCTTACTATAGCTCAGCTGTTTTTGGTAACATGATGAAATTTGTGCAACTCCATCCCAAGTCATGTAAAATAAAAGAACATAAAAATCGTTTGATTCTCAGTGTGGATCAGGTCCTCAGCATACAAAAGGCACAGCATTTGCTTAAGGAAATGAAAACTTCCTAAAATGTGGCTTTTGGAGCACTAAAAATGGGTTTTGAAGAAGTTAAACCCAGCAGTGATCAAGAGTAGCTGAGGAGGATTTGGAAGTACACTGGCGTAAAGGGAGTTCCCTTCAGTAAATTATCCTACTTTTGTGGGCGCTTCTGTAAAAATTTGGAGTTTTCTCCTTCTTTAAAAGAGGCTTACAAAAGACAACAATTTTAAACGGGCTTTGGTGCGATCCCCTAAGCCCTTGTATATTAGCAACAGAAATAGACCAAACACATTTCACCTATGCGTCTACCCAATACTTGGAGGAGCTGGGCCATTGCCCTGACACTTGTGACAGCCACCGTTTTGTCCTCTTGCCAAAAAAATAACACTTACGGCAGAAGAACTGCAGGTGCTCCCGGAAAACGAAGCGCCACTACCGGTGCTGATTTTTCCTTTGATGCGGACGATTCCACCCAGTTTTTTGTAGCCAAAAAAGCAGAGCAGATTCCTGGTCCTAACTTAAAGTTAATCCAAGGCGGCCGTGCCATTTTGGGTTCCCAGGAAGAAGACGTCATGGCTTTCCGAGACAATTTGGAGCGTACCGTTTCCATTTCCACCTTCTGGATGGACGAAACGGAGATGACCAACAACGACTACAAGGAGTTTTTATTCGCGATGAAAAAGAAGGTGTCAGTGGATTCCTTGAAAAAATTGGAGCCCTCAGAGAAAGTTTGGAGAGGCGCAATGACCTTCAACGACGTCTACGAGTCCTACTATTTCAGATTCCCAGGATTTAATTTTTATCCTGTAGCAGGGGTATCTTGGTCTCAGGCCAATGCTTATGCAAAGTGGAGAACCGAATACGTACAAAAAATTGAAGTGGACCGCCAAGGCTTGGATTCTGCCCTTACCCGTTCTCAATTGATCGAGCGAGGTGTAGTGATTGCTGAATTTAGACTTCCTACCGAATCTGAGTGGGAATATGCAGCCAAAGCAATGATTGGAACCCAGTACTTAGATGAAAATCAAGAGTATGGCCGAATCTATCCTTGGGATGGCCGAGGAGTACGTAATCCTTACGATGGACGTGGCAAAAAAGGCGGCAGCCAGGGCGATTTCTTAGCCAACTTTAAGCGTGGCAGAGGAGATTATGCAGGTATTGCTGGAGATGAAACGAATGATGGAGAAATTTTACCTGCCAACGTATACGACATGGCTCCCAATGATTTCGGTTTGTATAATATGGCTGGAAACATGAATGAGTGGGTATACGATGTGTACCGTCCACTTTCTTTCCAAGATGCTGACGACCTCAATCCCCTACGTAAAGACGGGGTATTCGATGAGAAAAATACCTACGGAACTTCCCTATTGAATGACTCCATCCGAGTTTACAAAGGAGGTTCTTGGAGAGATGTCACCTATTGGTTGGCGCCTGGAGCTCGTCGCTTCATGCACCAAGACTCTTCCACCAACCACATTGGTTTCCGTTGCGCGATGGTTTCCATCGGTGCAAAAGGAAAATAAGAACTAACGATCTGATTCAAAAGGCTCAACGGATGTTGAGCCTTTTTTTATTAGAGGGCCTTGAAATTTTGTAAAAAACTATTTTTCAAAAACAGGCAATTCTTTGGCAAAAGGAAAATGATCCTTACAAGTCCGCTCCCCACATCAAAATTAAGAACACTATTCCGAGACCAATTCGGTACCAGCCGAAGGAGGTAAAGCCATGGGTAGAGACGTAGGTCAAAAATAGTTTCACCGCTCCCCAAGCCGATGCAAAAGCCACGACAAAGCCAATTCCTAGGAGCATCAATTGCTCGCTCGTAAAAGCTAGATCCGCTTTCAAGAGATCATATCCCCCAGCGGCAAGCATGGTAGGCACGGCAAGTAAAAAGGAAAATTCGGTAGCCTGTCTTTTGTCCAAGCCATTAAATACCCCACCAATAATCGTGGCTGCCGCTCGAGAGGTGCCGGGCACCATGGAAAGACATTGGCAGAGCCCGATGAAGAAGGCATTTTTGTAAGAAATATCTTCCACCTCCACCACGGTGCTGCCTTGAGCGGCTACTTTTTTATCGATAAAAATTAGGATTATCCCACCCAAAATCAGAGAAACGGAAACCACGATGGGATTAAATAGGTAGGCTTTGATGTAGTCGTAGGCCAAAAACCCAACTACCGCTGTAGGAAGAAATGCAGTAATCAGCTTGAAATAAATGGTCAAGTTTCGAAAGAACCGCTTGATGTACATTAAAGCGATAGCCAAGATGGCTCCCAACTGAATAAATACTTCGAAGGTCTTTACAAATTCATCCTCGTGAATGCCCATGGCTGTGGAAGCCAAAATCATGTGTCCCGTGGAGGAAATGGGGAGAAATTCAGTAAGCCCTTCCACCAAGGCGATCAGGATACTTTGAAAAAGAGTCATGCAGTGCGAGTTTCCAGCACAAAACTAATCATCATGGGCAAACCTCAAGGGAATTTTCTACGTCTTCAAAGAATTAAAGGCCAAGCCTTGCGTTTCCCTAACTAAATTGTTTGATTTAATACCAACTCTACGGCCCATGAAAAGATTACTTTTTTCCCTCCTCCTAGTCAGTCTCGCTCTCCAAGGATTCGCTCAGGACCTCAAGGAAGTGACGCTTACCAACCAAATCAAAGAGGTCACCTTATTCTTGTCAGGGGCACAAGTATTTGAAACGGCAACAGGCACCCTTCCCGCAGGAGAATCCGTGTTACTGGTCAAGGGTCTCTCTCCTTTCCTAGATGAAAAAAGCATTCAAGTGAAGGGGCAGGGCAACTTTATCATTCAGGCGGTCAACAAGCGCCTAGATTTTCTCCACAAAAAGGAGCTCGACGAAAAAGCGGAAGCGCTGGAAAGAGCGATCGAAGAAATTGAAAAACGCCAAAGCAGTTTGCGCAATCGGCTTCAGGTACTTGACACTAAAATGTCTGTGCTTACGGCCAACAAAAGCATTGGCAGCAGCCAGGCAGGCACGAGCATGACTGCGCTCAAAGCCACCTTGGATTTTTTTGACGCCGAACATACCAAAATTATCAATGAGGAATTGCAAATCAAAATGCAGATTGAGGCAAATAAGGAGGAAATTGGCGGACTTCGAAACCAACGATTTGCATTAAAACAAAGCGATAATCGCTCCACATCCGAAATCCGAATTCGCATAAAAGCTCCTACCGCTGGCCAAGCCTCATTTCAGCTGAATTACCTAGTTGCCAATGCGGGCTGGTACCCAAAGTATGATCTTCGTGTCAAATCCATTACCGAACCTTTACAACTTCAATACAAAGCAGAGATCTACCAGAATACTGGGGGAGATTGGAAAAATGTCAAACTCCGCCTCTCCAATGCCAATCCCAATCAAAGTGGACAAACTCCATCCTTGGAGCAGTGGCAACTCAATTTTGTTGGATTGGCTGTTCCCAGAAATTTTAACCTTCCCCAGCTACCTAGTTCAATCTCTGGTCAGGTCCTGGATCATAGAAATGCCCCCCTGGCTGGAGTATCCGTACTCGTCAAAGGTAGCACCTTGGGCACCGTCACAGACCAGGAAGGCAAATATTTCTTGGTGCTCCCAAAAAACGAAAGTACCCTCGTTTTTTCTTTTGTGGGGAAACAAATCGAGGAGCGACAGGTCTCCAATGAAAGCATCCTGAACGTAACCTTAATTGATGAAGGAACTATCGTTATGAATGAGGTGGCCGATGCTGTTTTTTACAAAAAAAGCCTAGACCAACTCCCTTTCGCTGGTGAAAATGCCCAGGAGGAATTACTCACTCAGCTCGTGTTCAATCCCACCACGGTAGAAATAGAAGTGGCCGAACCTTACTCCATCAAATCCAACGGGGAGCGAACCCTCGTCGATTTGAAAACCTACGAGATTCCGGCCAGCTACCGATACACCGCTATTCCAAAATTAGAAAAGGATGCTTTTCTCCAGGCTGAAATCTCCGACTGGAGCCAATACAGCCTCCTGGAGGGAGAAAGCAACTTGTATTTTGAAGATGGCTTTGTAGGGAGGTCCATTCTTAATCCAAATGCGCTCCAAGACACCCTCGAGATTTCTATGGGTCGAGACCGATCCATCTTGATCCAGCGCGAAAAGGTGGATCAGTTTTCCAAAAAGCGGACCATCGGGTCCAACATCACCGAAAGCCGTGGGTATGAAATTCTCGTAAAAAACAACAAATCCCAGGCAGTAACCCTGCAGCTCAAAGACCAAATCCCTGTATCGGTTAATTCGACTATCACGGTCACTACAGGTGAACTCAGCGGTGGAGTTGTAGACCCCGTAACTGGAATCGTAACTTGGGAGATCACACTAGCTCCAGGAGGACAACAAAAACTTTCCCTGCGCTACGAGGTGAAATACCCAAAGTCAGAACGAGTAATTTTAGATTAATAAGAACCCTATGAAAAATGTATTTGAGCCAGCGGTTACCGCTGAATTGATCCATCGAATCGAACAACTTAATCCACAAAGCCCTGCCCTTTGGGGCAAAATGTCCGTAGACCAAATGCTGGCCCACTGCTGTGTAGCCTACGAAATGGCCTTTACAAACAAGCATCCCAATGCAAATCCACTGATGCGTTTTCTTTTGAAGGCTTTCGTCAAGCCAGGGGTGGTGAATGAAGTTCCTTACAAAAGGAACCTGCCCACAGCACCTGCTTTCCGAATCAAAAACGAAAAGAACTTTGGGGAAGAGAAGGCGCGACTCATCTCTTTTCTAGAACAAACTCTTGCAGCTGGAGAATCTGGATTCGAAGGAAAGGCATCTCCTTCCTTTGGCCCGATGACTGCCAAGGAGTGGAACAACCTGCTCTACAAGCACCTGGATCACCACCTCACCCAGTTTGGGGTCTAGTTCGGAAGCGCAAGACGCCAACCCAAGGGTGTTCCTCTCGATACATCTCATGAAAAACTGCTGCTAGAAGAGATCCTATATGCGGCTCAAGAAAACTTCACCACTACTCCCTGTGACTTACTCGTCATGGGGAAAGGGAGAGACTCTGTGATTTCTTGGTAGAGCAGGGCCACCAGTTTTTGCTTTAAAAAACTCCGGTTCAGGATGATGCTGACTTCCCGAGTAGGCGATGCTCCAACAAAGGGTCGAAGTCGGGATTTTTCCTCCTTAGAGAGTTCCCAAGTAGCCAACTCAGGCAGCAAGGTGAGTCCCTTGTATCGGTTGACCATGTTGCGAAGGCCCTCCAAGGATCCGCTCTCGTAGTGGAAATTTTTGTGCCCCGACAGTCCTTGATCACAGAAGTTGAGCACCTGGTCACGGAAGCAATGCCCCTGCTGCAAGACCCAGAGCTCCTCTGTTTTGATCTGCTCGGGACGAATCTCTTGCTCATTTAGTAACTCATGTTCACTCGAAAAGTAGGCGTAGAATTTTTCGTAAAACATGGGTTTTTCTACAATACCTGCCTCCCCTAAAGGGGTCACGACAATTCCCAAATCCAACTCGTCGTTTTTCAGTTTGCGCACAATCTCTTCGGTCACCATCTCCTGCACCTCCAGCTTGACCAGCGGATACTTCTCCAAAAACTTTCGGATAAATAAGTGCAAAAGATAAGGAGCAAGAGTAGGTAGGATTCCCAATTTCAGCACTCCGGAGACATCCCCTTTCAACTGGGAAACTAACTCAAAAATCCCCTTGCTTTCTGACAGTACTTTTTTGGCCTGAGCAATCACCTGTACCCCAGACTCGGTGGGGATGACGGGCATTTTGCTTCGGTCAAAAAGAATTACCCCAAGATCCTTCTCCAACTTACT
>JAXISU010000087.1:0-6983 GCA_034680425.1 Cyclobacterium sp. | reverse complement strand
GCAATTTCTACTGCAGACCAGAATTTGCGGTGGACTGTGCTCCGTTAGCAGTTGACCAGTAGTTAGCTAAATTAAACCACTGCTAGGATTGCGGATAATCCTGTCAAGTAATTTCGGCTTCTATCGAATGATTTTCACTTCCTGAATTTTTGTAGGAAGCCAAACCTGCATTTCATTTTGCCCTCGATTTGCCCAGGTATAATAAGGAATAGCAGTTATTTTCTTGGTTTCAGCTTGCAGAGTTGTTCCATCTTCCGAGCCTGTCATCACCCTCATTTCTGCCTGCACAGCCATCACTTTTTCATCCAAAACCTGGTGTTGAAAAACAGTAAAAGTGGCATTTTCCGGAATCAAGATATTCCATGCTTTTCCGTTGTTGTCCGCTCCTTCCACACAATAAACCAAAGGCCCTCGTTGAATTGCGATCCGGTCTTCATTTGCAGTGACCTCCTGGCGGGCAACTAGCTTCCGCACTTCCATCGGCAAGGTGAATTGGATTTGATCTCCCTTTTCCCAGGCTCTAGTGATGGTCAAATAGCCGTTTTCTTCAGTATAGGGAACAACTTTACCATTGAGTAAAAGCGTGAAACTTTCTTTGCTTTTACCAGCAAAACTGTACAGCCCTCCCGGAACAGGCTCATCCTTTGCCCAGCCCGGTAGTCTCAATTTCACTGAAAAGGGAACTTTCTGGGCAGGGTTTAGGGTCAGGTGGATAACTCCGTCAAGCGGATAGTTAGTGGTCATTTCCACGGGAACGTCCACTTTGCCCATCTGGAATTTGGTTTTGCTTCCGATGAAAAGATTCACCCAAATAGCGTCTTCAGATTTTGCATAGATGTAATCGCCTACCGAGGCCACCAATCGGGAAATATTGGAAGGACAACAGGCCGTGCCAAACCAATCTCTCCGGTAATGTTGACCAGAGGAGGCCAATGGATTTCCATAAAAAAACCGATTCCCTTCCAGGCTAAGCCCATCCAATGCAGCATTGTACAAGGACCTTTCCAATACATCAATGTACTTGGAATCGCCTTCCAGTGCATTCATTCGCTGATTCCAAAAAACCATCCCAACCGAAGCACAGGTCTCGCTGTATGCATTTTCGTTGGGGAGGTCATAATCCACCGAAAAACCTTCGTTGCTTCCCGATGAACCTATCCCTCCAGTCACATACATATTCCGGTACACGACATCCTCCCAAACTGTTTTCATTGCATTCATGTAGCCAAGATCATTTTTGGCAGCAGCCACATCGGCAGCTCCCGTGTAGAGATACATCGCTCGTACCGCATGGCCCGTAATTTCCTTCTGCTCCTTTACCGGCACATCATCTTGCGCATATTTAGGTCCCCAATGTGGATTGTCCCAGATTCCCCCTTTGCCGTGTCCATGTCCTCGTTGCTCCAGAAACCAATCGGATAGTTCCAAGTATTTTTTATCGCCTGTTGTCTTGTACAATTTGACCAAAGCAAGCTCAATTTCTTCGTGACCAGATACCCAAGGCCGATTCTGTTTCCGGAAAGTGTCGTCGATATGATCCGCCATCTTGATGGCCACATCAAGTAATTTCCGCTTCCCCGTAGTTTGAAAATAGGCCACGCCAGCTTCCATCAAATGCCCAGCGCAGTAATCCTCATGCTTCTCCATATCCGTCCAGCGATTTTCAAGTCCAGTAAGCGAATAAAAAGAATTGATGTATCCATCTGCCTCCTGTGCAGCTGCAATTTTAGCAATCCATTCGTCCGCTTTTTGTTCCATAGCTTTATCCGAATGGTTTTTCAGCGAATAGGCAATTGCCTCCAGGGCTTTGTACACATCACTGTCATCGTAATAAATGCCTTCGTGCTTTTCTTTCTGTTGGCGCGCCACTTTTTCATAATTCCGGATGCGGCCGGTGGCTATTTCAGTTTGATAAATCATAACTGGGACAGCTGTAGTTGCAATTTTTTCAAGCTTTGGCTTCCAAAAATTATCAGTGATGGTCACCTGCGAAAAATTCACTGGATTCAATTTGGTAATCCCGGATTGTGCCAATGCAGGAAAGGATACTGCTGCAAGTAGGATTGAAAGTGTGGATCGTGTTAGCATGGGGCGATCATTGATGAAGAAAAGGTGGAAAAGTTTTTCATGGCTTGGAGCTCTAGGGAGTAAAAGTTAGCAAGAAAAAGGGGGAGTAAAAAGCTGTTTTTTTCGGCCAAAGCCAAAGCTCGCGATCCCTGTCAGGGTCTAATCCTTCTCAAACCAATACTCCTGGCTACTGCTGGTCACCTACATCATCAGCACAGTAGGGGTTAGCGAAGGAGCTATGGGGTCAACTTACCGCTGCTACACTATTATTTTGGAAAGAGGCCTTAAATTGATAATTTGAATCGCCATAAAATTCAATATCGGCCTTCTTTTAAGCTTTCAAGGAGTTTAGGGACTGCCAATTCTTTCCAAGTTGATGAAAAAGTACAGCCTTATTTTTCTGCTTTCATTCGGGGTATTTTGGGGGTCCTTTGGACAAGCCAAAGAAGAATTCAATGTGCTCTTGATCCATGTAGATGATTTGGGCTGGGCAGATATTGGCGTTTTGGGAAGTGACTTTTACGAAACCCCTTTTATCGATCGCTTGGCTTCTGAAGGTATGCTTTTTAGACAGTCCTATGCTGCTGCAGCGATTTGCTCCCCCTCCCGAGCAGCCCTGATGACAGGCAAGTACCCCGCTCGAATGGGGATCACCGATTGGATCTATGCGCGATTCCAAGGAGTAGGTACCACTGGTCTGCCAGGGGAATATGCAGAAAACCCGGATCAGCCCCTTCGCACACCAAAAAATCAAGGTTTTCTACCCTTGGAAGAGCTTACCCTAGCGGAGCGCATGAAAGCGCAGGGATACACGACCTTCCACGTAGGCAAATGGCATCTGGGTGGAGAGGAAAACTATCCCGAAAAACAGGGATTTGACCGCAACTTTGGAGGCAATGACCTGGGTCAGCCCCCTAGCTACTTTGATCCCTACGAGCCCGCTACTCCCACGCCTTTTTATGCCTTTGATCGGGTGAAACCCAGGGATTCCGGCGAATATTTGACAGACCGAGAAGGAGATGAGATTGTGAATTTTCTTCAACATCAAGAGCATAAGTTTTTCATCCATTGGGCTCCCTATGCCGTGCATACGCCACTTATGGCTCCGCAAGCCTTGGTCGAAAAGTACAAGCAAAAACCCGGGGGAAAACAGAAAAATCCCGTTTATGCCGCGATGGTTGAGAATTTGGATCAAAACGTAGGCAAGGTGCTCTCCGAGTTGGACCGCTTGAAGTTGACCGAAAAGACCTTGGTGATTTTCACCTCTGACAATGGGGGCTTGATGGGTAATCCCGCAAACCCCATCACGAATAACGAGCCCTTACGCTCCCAAAAAGGATATCCCTACGAAGGGGGAATTCGGGTACCCACGGTCGTGAAGTGGCCGGGAAAAGTTGCTGCAGGGAAGCAGTCGGAGCTTCCCATCGTGACGCTGGATTGGGCTCCCACGATCTTGGACTACATGGGATTAAATCCGGAAGAAACAGGTCTCGATGGGCAAAGTTTGGCGGGAGTCTTGGCAGGAGGTGCGTTGGAATCAAGGGATTTGTTTTGGCATTTTCCCCACTACAGGGGAGCGGATGTGGTTCCTTATTCCATCATTCGCTCAGGGGAGTACAAGTTGATCCACTACTTTGATATGCAGCCGGATGAACTCTTTTCCTTGGCAAATGATCCCTATGAGACGACCAACCTCGCCGATCAACTACCAGACCAAGTTGCAAAACTCAAATCATCCCTCCAAGCCTGGTGGCTGGAAACCGGGGCCAGAATGCCCCAGAAAAAGTAGAATTAATCCCCACCAATTTTGGTTGGGATTAGTGAGAAACGGCTATGAAAAAAGGAATCTTAAGTTGTCTGATTTTTACGGGAATTGCCTTCGCTGCACTTGCTCAGGGGAATGGAATGGGGCCAAAGGAGCGCCCAAACATCATTTACATTCTTGCAGACGACCTAGGCTATGGGGAACTCGGAGTGTATGGACAGCAAAAAATTGAAACTCCAAATATTGATGCCTTGGCTAAGAGTGGAATGATTTTTACCCAGCATTATTCAGGTGCGCCCGTTTGTGCACCAGCTAGGTACATGTTGCTCACCGGCACCCATGCAGGGCATGCCTACATCAGAGGTAATGATGAGTGGAGCGAGCGCGGGGATGTGTGGAATTACCGAGCCACCCTTCTGGATTCTACTTTGGAAGGGCAACGACCCATCCCCTCATCGACTGTTTTACTTCCCAAAAAACTAAAAGAAGTGGGCTATCGCACAGGGATAGTGGGGAAATGGGGATTGGGAGCTCCCCATACAGATGCCATTCCTACTAAAATGGGCTTTGACTTTTTCTTTGGCTACAATTGCCAGCGCCAAGCACATACCTATTACCCTGTACATCTCTACCACAATGAACACAGGGTCTATCTCGAAAATGACACGATCGCTCCCTCTACCAAACTTGCGCTAGGGGCAGACATACAGGATCCGGAGAGTTACAAAAATTACTCCTTAAAGACCTATGCGCCCGATGTGATGTTTGACCAACTCCTGTCCTTTATCGGGGATGAACAAGGGAAGGAAAGCCCTTTTTTCCTGTATTGGGCTACACCATTGCCACACAATCCCATTCAAGCACCCCAGCGCTGGGTAGATTATTATAAGGCTAAGTTTGGGGAAGAAGCCCCTTATTTGGGAGAAAAGGGCTATTTCCCCCATCAAAATCCTCGAGCTGGCTATGCGGCCATGATTTCCTATTTGGACGAGAACGTAGGCAAACTGGTGGCCTACCTCAAAGAAAAAGGGCTGGATAAAAACACACTGATCCTATTTAGTTCGGACAATGGCGTGACCTTTACCGGAGGGACTGACGGAGCATTTTTTGAAAGTTCAGGGATTTTTGGAGAGGCCCAAGGTCGAACCAAGGGCTATGTGTATGAAGGCGGAATTCGCGTCCCTTTCATTGCCAATTGGCCGACGAAAATAAAGTCGGGTTCGCAAACTGAACACCTGTCTGCGCAATACGATGTCATGGCAACCCTCAGTGAGTTGACAGGATTTGAACTCGAATCGGGGAACGATGGCATCAGTTTTATGCCTACGCTGTTGTGTCAAGACAAGCAGGAGCAACATGAATTTTTGCTCTGGGTATTCCCTGAATATGGAGGGCAAGTAGCGATTCGTTTTGGGGACTGGAAGGTAGTACGCCAGCATTTGAAGGATAAGCAAAGCCCAACTTTGGAGCTTTACAACCTGCGAACGGATCCTCAAGAATTAGTGAATGTGGCAGCTCAGCATCCAGAATTGCTGAGACAGGCAGCAAAAATATTTGAGGAGCAACATGAAACTGCCTTCCTCCAAAATTTCCGAATTCCAATTGTGGAAAAAGGACTGTATTGAATCTACACCCTTTCTAAGGATTTGTGGGCAAAACAGCACAGATCCTTTCCAAAAGGGAGAATTACTTAAATCAGAAACAGCCATTTTCTTCTAATCCAAAAGAAGGAAAATGGCTCCATTCTAAATTCTTCATCCAAGCATGAATTCATACCTGAACTATTTATCCAAAGGAATTAAGCTGTTCCTACTGCTACTTTTCTCCATTCCGGCTTTCTCCCAGCAGACGGCTTCTCCACTGGAGGCTTCTTTTCAAACCTATCGAAAGATGAAGGCTGAGACACCCTACAAGTTGGATTGGATCGCTCTCGGTCCCACGGCTAACTCCGCAAGAGCCGATGTGGTGCAGGTGGATGCCCAAAATCCAAGCACCATGTACGTTGGCTTTGGTTCGGGAGGATTGTGGAAGACCACCAACAATGGCCTCACCTGGAAATCCATCTTTGAAGAGCAGTCTTCCATAGGAATAGGGGATGTGGAATTGGCTCCTTCCAACTCGAATATCATTTACCTGGGAACAGGCGAAAACCTAAAAAAGCCACGAAACTTCACCCTTCCTGGCACGGGGATGTTCCGCTCGGACGATGCAGGGGCAACCTGGAAATCCATCGGCTTAGCGGATTCCTGGTCCATTGCAGAAGTTGAAATTCACCCGACCAATCCGGATATCGCATTTGCTTGCGTCCTCGGCCACCTCTGGTCGAAGAATACAAACCGGGGCCTGTACCGAACGACGAATGGGGGAAAAACCTGGGAACAGGTGCTCCATATCGATGAGAATACCGGTGCCAATGAAATTGTCATTTCACCCACCAACCCTCAAATCATGTATGCCTCTCTTTGGGAAATGAACCCGGGCATCTCTGGACAAAATAGTGGGATTTACAGGAGTGTAGATGGGGGAGCCACCTGGATTAAAAGTACGCAAGGCTTGCCTGCAGGACCCAAGGTGGGTAGGATTGGTTTGACTGTCTCCGCTACAAATCCGAAAAAAGCCTATGCCTTGGTTGACAATCTAAATTACCCACAAGGGCAGTCGGCTGAACTCTACAAAACTGTCGATGGCGGCCTAAGTTGGACCAAAACGCATTCCGGCTCCTTCCCCTTATTTACCACCATCGGCTGGTACTTCACGGATGTGTATGTGAATCCCAAAAACGACGAAGAAGTATTCGGTTTGGGCATCCGCCTTGCGCATAGCCTAGATGGAGGAAAGACCTTTAAGTTTATCGGTGGGGAAGTGACTCGCATCAACCCAAGCTTGGCGCAAGGACTCCATCTGGATCAAACGGAATTATGGATTAACCCCAACAATCCCAATCACATGGCGCTGGGGAATGACGGTGGCTTTTACGTGAGCTACGACAAAGGCTTAACTTGGATGCATTACAATTCCATGCCAACGGGCGAGTTTTACGACATCAGCATTGACCAGGCCGATTATACAATTTATGGGGGTACGCAGGATGATGCTACCGTATCAGGCCCGCCCAAAGAGCTAAATACCCGCTTTCCAGATCCCTGGAAAT
>JAXISU010000086.1:0-7063 GCA_034680425.1 Cyclobacterium sp. | reverse complement strand
TGGGCCTCGATCACTTCGTATTTTTCATACTCCAGAATCTCGCGAAGAGAGGCACGAATAAAGCGTTCGTCGTCTATAATCAGGATTTTTGCCATAGTTAAATTAGTAAAAAAGTGCAAGTCTGTAAGCCGGGTTCTGTTGCAATGCTCTCTTCGAACGAATCGAATGCAGCAATTGCTCTTGCCATTTATCTCGATCTTGGTTCACACCAAGACTCCATCGATCTACCCACCTCGGAATTCCTTTCCGAAGAAAAGAAATCGAACGAGCAGCTCTTTGCCCGAGGTCTATTTGATCTTTCAACCCATAAGGTTTGCCATGCCCTCTCCATCACTGCAGAGGCGGTGGGCTCTTACTCCACCTTTTCACCCTTTCCCCTAGATGGTATACAAGCTAGGCTTGAACCAAATATTGGTGGTTTGTTTTCTGTGGCACTAGCTGTACCCTGACCGTCACCAGTCAAAGCCCTTCCCGTTAGGAAGTATGGCGCTCTATGTTGCCCGGACTTTCCTCCCCGATAAATCGGAGCGGCAAGACGACTTGCACCCTGCAAATTACGTCAATTTTGGGGAATCGGGATGTTCTCCTACTTCAATTCAAAGATTCTTTTAAATTTTACATTTTTTGAAAACCTTTTTTAAGATACCCTGTTGTATACCAGACGGCTGAAACGCTTTTCATCATAGTGCTGGGTTGAGCCGCTGCGAGAGAAGCGGTTCTTTTTTGTCTCCACCTTCCGTTTTCCCTAGTCACTATTCTACCTATCTTTGAAAAAAAATACTCCCCATGATTTTAGTAGGTAACGTAGTCCTGTCTGATGATATCAAAGAAAACTTTTTTGTATGCGACTTAGAAGCTTGTAAAGGAGCCTGTTGTGTAGAAGGGGATGCGGGTGCTCCTTTGGAGGACGATGAAACTAAGATCTTGGAAGAGATCTATCCACTAGTGAAAGACTACATCACGGAAGAGGGGAGAAAAGTGATCGAAGCCCAAGGTACCTGGGTGATTGACAAGGATGGGGATAAGGGTACGCCTACGCTTGGTGACAATCGGGAATGTGCTTATGCGCTGTATGATGAGCGAGGGATCTTGAAATGTGGAATCGAACAAGCCTATTTGGATGGAAAAATTTCCTGGAAAAAGCCTATTTCTTGTCATTTATACCCCATACGCGTAACCAAATACGATCAATACGATGCCTTGAACTACGATCGCTGGCACATCTGTGATCCTGCTTGCCAACTTGGAAAAAGTCTACAAGTTCCCTTGTATGCTTTTCTAAAAGATGCCCTTGTCCGCAAGTATGGAGAAGCTTGGTACGCAGAATTGGTAGAAGATATTGAAGGTCCTAAGCAGGGCTAAGTCTAATTTTTTCCGTTTTAGGGTTCAGCTTTTCAAAAGCCAATTCGGCAATTTTTTGATACCCCAAATCCGAAGGATGTACACCGTCGGCAGAAAAGAATTCGGGCTGAAGGTCCATAGGAATTTCCTGGTAAATCACTTTTGGATGGTTTGAAGCGATTTTTTCTAGTTCTGCTTGTAAATAATTCCGTTGCACCTGAAGGAAGGATTGCATTTTTTTCGAAAAGGCTGGGAATAGATGTACTGGGGGGATGGCTGCCAAGTAAATCCATTGTGCGGAGGTGTTTATCTGGATTTGAAGAATTAAGGCCTCAACCTCCTTTTTGAATGCATCGGGGCTTGTCAAAAGAAAACAATCATTGGCTCCCAAAAAAAGAATGGCCCCTTGAGATTTTGGTACTTGCGTTTTTCGATGTTGGAGGTAAAGGGAAAGCGCGTCCTTCACGCGCAATCCTTTTTTGCCAATGGTTTCAATTTGAAAGGATTCACCTAGCAGGCGGTAAAAGTTACCTGCTAGCGTATGGGCTCGTGCACTAGCACCCACTCCAGCTACTGTTGATTCCCCAAGAAGTAGGATGTGATTTTCACCTTGGCCCAAAGTAAGTAGTGAGGATTGGGAAGGAAGCTTTGGGCTGGATTTCCGTACTTGTTTGGCTTGGTAAACTAGAAATGGAATCCAGGGATAGAGGCGAAGCTGAAAAATCCAGTAGGGAGTCATTTATCCCCCAACTTTTTTTGCGCCATATCCTGCCTGTGTCAATACCTGCAGCACCTTGTCCCGATGATCTCCTTGGATCAATATTTCTCCATCTTTGGTCGATCCACCGACTCCACATTTGTTTTTGAGGAGCTTACCTAAATCTTTCAAATCCTCTTCAGATCCTACAAAGCCTTCGATTAGGGTAACTTGCTTTCCTGCTCTAGATTTTTTATCCAGGAGGACCCGTAATTTCTGTTGGGAAGGTGGAAGGGTATCCTGCGCCTCCTCATCTCCAAAATTATAGTCGAAGGAATCAGCCGTAGAGAAAACGATGCCGTCTCTTTTTTTCCAATCGTTAGTTTTTTTACTCATGAAATTTGAAAGATGTCTTGGTTTTAAGCTTTCGAAGATGGGGTCTTTAACGTCCAAACAGGTCGTTTTGAGTGATTTACCACATCTTCAGCGATGCTACCTGTGAGTAGATGCAGGATTCCTGTTCTACCATGGGTGGTCATTGCAATTAAATCAGCTCCAATATCGTCAGCAAACTCAAGAATTCCAGATTCTTCGGATACGGAATTGTAAATCTGGGTATGAATATTTTCAAATTTGAACTTAGCAATAAATTTCTCAAGGGTGGCATCCGCTTCTCTATTAGTCATAAAGTCCCCTGGGGTAGTAATACTCACGAAATAAAACTCGGAATTAAAAAGTAGCTGCATGGTTTTGATTCGAGCGGCTACGCCCACGTCCATCTCTTTGAAATTGGATGCAAACACAATTTTTTTCAGTGATTGGGGATCCGTTTCGCCTTTGATGGTAAGTACGGGACATGTGGCTGTGCGAACAATTTTTTCGGTAGTACTTCCAATCCAGAATTCTTCCCATCCTGAAGTGCCGGATGAACCCATCACAAGTAAATCAGGTTTTAGCTCTTCAATTACCTGTGAAATTTCTCGAAAAATTACTCCAACTGCGACTCGGGTGTCTATGCTGTAACTCGGAGACGACAGTTTGTCTTTAATCCGTTCCAGTTTCACCTTTTTTTGTTCGACAAAATCTCTGAAGTACACTTGATTTTGGTAATCCGATAGCGGATCCATTCCACCTCCTAAAGTACCTACACTTGTATTTAATGGATATTCGATCACATGGATCAAGGTGAGATGAAGCTTGGTATATGGTGAACTGAGCTGGGTGACAAAATCAAGGGCATGGGTAGCCATCTTCGAAAAATCGTAGGGAATAAGGATATGGATCATGAGTTTTAGCGTTTAGGGAATCAAGGTAGTGGGTAACCTTCCGCCAAAACAGGACTTTTGTCAGCTTTTCCTAAATAATCAAGCCAATCCCAAAAAGTAAAGTCCAAACCAAGGTGCTGAGCGCCATTTGCTTGAGGTAGGGATCTGTTTCGGCAGCTGTAGTTGCCTTCTGTATCCCTCTTCCAATGAAATACATCCAGGGAAATGTGAGGCAGGCCAGTAGCGAATTGTAGGATTGGTCTAGCCAAGCAAACCCAAACAATCCTAGATAGGCCACAGCAATCAAAGTCCAGTGGTAGGCTATGGCTTTTGATCTTCCGATTCGCACGGGAATGGAGCGCTTACCAGCAAGTTGATCCGAGTCAATGTCTCGAATATTATTGATGTTCAGCACGGCCGTACTGAAGCATCCCAAACCTACTGCAATTAAAAAGACCATGGGCTCTGCTTGTAAGCTATACAAGAAGTAAGTGCCTGAAACACCCACTAGTCCAAAGAAAATAAATACCGAAATATCACCTAATCCAGCGTATCCATAAGGATTCGATCCTGAAGTGTAGCGGATGGCTGCCCAGATGGCAAGGAGACCTAAGCCTAGGAAACCTAAAAAATAGGACCAATTGGGCAGTGCAATGTAGATGAGGAGAAGGCCAGTACCCAAGGAAAGCCCTCCAAAAAGGAACATGGCCCGCTTCATTTCTGGAAGGGAAATCAAACCGGATTGAACTGCTCGAATGGGGCCTTTTCGTGCTGAAGAATCAGCACCATGAACGCTGTCTCCGTAATCGTTAGACAGATTGGATAAAATTTGGAGAAATACCGTAGTCAATGAAGCCAAAACCAATACCTCCCAACGAAAGGCATTTTGCCATTTAGCCAAAAAAGAACCAGCAAAAATGCTCGCCAGGGCTAGGGGTAAGGTACGAAGCCTGACTGCATGCAGCCAGGCTTCTTTTTTTGATTGGATTTCTCTTTTCAAAGGAAACTGTTAATCAGGGAGCGATTAGACTTAAAATTTCTTCGTCCATGGGTTTCACGGAAGAAGGGAAAAATTTAACCAACTCGCCTTTTTCATTGATGAAGTACTTGCAGAAATTCCAGCTAGGCTCCTGATTATTCCAACCATTCAGGCTGGCGTCGGAAAGCCATCTGTAAAGTGGGTGCTTATCAAAACCTTTCACGGAAATCTTTTCAAACATGGGGAAAGTGACCCCGAATTCAGTGGAACAGAATTCTTTAATTTCTTCATTGGTACCTGGTTCCTGACCGCCAAAATTGTTGGCTGGGAAGCCAAGAATAAGAATATCGTCACCATGCTGGGCATACAACTCTTGGAGCTGTGCATATTGCTTGGTGTAGCCACACTTGGAAGCTACATTCACCAAAAGCAATTTCTTTCCTTTGAAAGAGGCAAAGTCAACTTCTTGACCATTGATATCTTTCATTTTGAAATCGTAAAAGGAACTTTCCATGGTTTGGTCGTAAGAAGGGTGGAAACCTGCTGTGTCAGCAGGTCGATCTAAAGTCGTGCCGCATGCCAATAAGGCTACGCTAAGAGAGATTAGGACTGTTTTCATAATTACATTCTTTCGGGAACTTGTATACCTATCAAACTCATTCCTCTTTTGATTGTTTTGGCTGTTTGCAAAGAAAGCGCTACTCTAAAGGATTGGAGTTGTAAATCTTTCTCATGGAAAATGGGAAGCTCGGCATAGAATCGGTTGTACTCCTTAGCCAAGTCAAAGAGGTATTGCGCAAGAATGGCAGGGGAGTAATCCTCGGCTGCTTGCTTAATTTTTCGCTCAAAATCGTTCAACAACTGAATCAGGGCAACTTCTGTCTCTGCAAGTTCGCTGAGTCCAGCAAAACTCTCGGCTGAAAGTTCCACTCCAATTTGTTCGGCTTTTCTTAAAATGGCCGCGATGCGAGCATGAGAATATTGAATAAATGGTCCTGTATTCCCTTGGAATTCGATAGATTCCTGTGGGTTGAATAGCATGCGTTTTTTCGGATCCACCTTTAGCAAGAAGTACTTAAGGGCTCCCATTCCTAGGATTTCATACAATTCGGTCGCTTGCGCTTCTGTGAATCCTTCAATCTTTCCAAGCTCTTTGGTGTGCTGAGCAGCAGTCTCAACCATTTCTTCCATCAATTCATCCGCATCCACTACTGTACCTTCCCGTGACTTCATCTTTCCTGTGGGTAGATCCACCATGCCATAGGAGAGGTGGTACAAGCCAGGACCGTAGGAACGACCTAATTTGCGCATGATTTTAAATAAGACGTCAAAGTGGTAATCTTGTTCATTACCAACTACATAAACCGATTTATTGATTTGATAATCCTGGTATTTTAAATCTGCGGTACCCATATCTTGGGTGATGTATACCGAGGTGCCATCGCCTCTCAGTACCAGTTTTTCATCCAATCCCTCATCTGTCAGGTCTACCCAAACCGATCCATTTTCTTTTTTGAAAAACACACCTTTTGCAAGTCCTTCTTCCACAATGTCTTTGCCAAGCAAGTAGGTATTGGATTCGTAATAGGTCACGTCAAAATCCACTCCCATGCGTTGGTAGGTGGCATTGAATCCTGCATATACCCATCCGTTCATTTGATTCCAGAGGTCGATCACATCCGAATCCTGGTCTTCCCATTTGCGAAGCATTTCTTGCGCCTCCAGGAGGAGCGGAGCATTTTTCTTGGCTTCCTCCTCGGATTGGCCTGCTTCGATCAAACTTTTTTGCTGGGCTTTGTAATGCGTGTCAAAAAGGACGTAGTATTTACCTGCCAGGTGATCCCCTTTCAGTCCGGAGGAGGATGGTGTTTCTCCATTTCCAAAGTGCTGGTAAGCAACCATGGACTTGCATATGTGAATGCCTCGGTCATTGACCAGGTTGGCTTTAATGACTTCGTAGCCGGCTGCTTTCAAAAGTTCTGCAACGGAATACCCTAAGAAATTATTTCTTAGGTGACCGAGGTGCAAGGGCTTGTTGGTATTGGGAGAGGAATACTCCACCATGACCTTTTGACCATTTCCTGGAAGTTGACCAAAGCTTTTGGAAGAATATACTTGTTTGAATAAACTGATCCATTCCTCCTGAGCGACTACCAGATTTAAAAATCCTTTGACCACATTGAAGTCTTTCACTGCGGCCACATTTGTTTTCAGGTAGTTACCTAGTTGGGTGGCTGTTGCTTCAGGACTCAATTGAGATTGCTTCAAAAAAGGAAACACCACGAAAGTGTAGCTTCCTTCAAACTCTTTTTTGGTAGGTGCCAAACTGAGTTGTTCCAAGGGAACAGTCGTTTGGAAGCAGGAAGTGAAAGCATCTTGGATGCCTTGAAGTATGGAATCTTGAAAATTCATGGTTTTGCGATTTACCCAGAGAAAGCAGCAGCTAATTCAAATCAATGGATTTGATTCAGTTAATGCAATCAATTGGTAGGGCGAATTTAAGACGGCTTCTTGTAAAAT
This sequence comes from Cyclobacterium sp., assembly GCA_034680425.1. GTDB lineage: Bacteria > Bacteroidota > Bacteroidia > Cytophagales > Cyclobacteriaceae > Algoriphagus. Next base: position 261 of record JAXISU010000086.1, on the reverse strand, counting down.
GCGGCACCGGAAGCCATTTTAAATGAAAAAGGGACTGAAAGTTTACGTGTTATGGACTTCATTTGCCCTCTCAGTTGTCCTAAAAGTGATTGACTAAGGACTTTGTTGTAATCTCTAGTACTTCGAAGGCAATCTCAGCCATCGTGTTTTCACTGTCTAGGGTAGGGTTTACTTCTACAATTTCCCAGCAGCAAACTCGTTTGTCCTTGATCAGTTCAGCATTCAATTGAATGGCTTCATCGACGGTTAATCCATTCGGCA
>JAXISU010000085.1:0-7075 GCA_034680425.1 Cyclobacterium sp. | reverse complement strand
CAACGGGAACTTAAGTTTATGCTCTTTGGCGGATCTCTTGCAAGAGATTGCCTGGAAACATGCCGATTCTCAAGGATTTGGAAGGAATCTCTTGGAGCAACAGTTGATGTGGGTGCTATCACGATTAGAGATTAGAGTAAGCCAATTCCCTCGTTGGGGAGATTCGCTTCGAATTTTTACGGGTGGGAGAGGACAGGCTGGTGCCTTTGCAATTCGTGAATTTTTGGTTTGGAATCAGCAGGAAGAAGTAGTGGCTCGAGCCATGTCCTCGTGGCTACTTGTGCATATTGAGAAAAAAAGAATTCTTAAGCCTGAATCCGTACTTCCAAGTTCCCTTTTCGATCCTCAGGCGGCCCCGATTGGCAACCAATCAAATTGGAGGCTTCAGGTCCAGAAATAGCAAGCAAACGCATTCAGGTGCAGCATTCAGACTTGGACTTGTACAACCATGTCAACCATACCAGTTACATCCGGTGGGTGGAAAATATTGTTGCAGGTCGTGGTCTTTTTCCTACCTCCATTTCGGTTAATTATTTAGCAGAATGCAAAGCTTCGGATGAGGTCTGTTTAACCCTGATCGGAGCTGACTCCTCCCCATTCATTCAAGGCAGGGTGGAGGGGAAATTGGTTTTTGAAGCCCAGATTAATTGTGAATAGCCTTATTTTTTTTCAGCGTTTAATTTTAAAATAATAGTTGTTTAGGTGACCGTAGTCACTGGAAGTAATTGGGGTTATAGCCCAACTTTGTATCTTTCTCATAGAATCTAATTCGAATGATGCAGCCCTTCATTAAACTAATTGCTCTTGTCCAAGCTCTTCTGAGTTTGGCTGTTTCTTTGGTTGCTGTGGTGGGGCTTTTATTTTTTCTTTCTGTTTCAGGGGTACAGCTGCCAAGCCTTTCCAAAGGAGAGCAAGATACTCCTAAATCCGGAGTAGAAATCCCTGTCGTGAAGGCCTTGGCGGATCCAGCTTCTCTTTGGAGAGCACCTGATTTTGCTTCGATAGACCAAGAACCCAATGCAGCCGAACTGCATTACGGCAAGGATCTGGTGGCGAATACAGCCGAATACCTTGGTCCCAAGGGCAAAGTGATGGCCATGTCTAATGGAATGAACTGTCAAAATTGTCATTTGCAAGCGGGAACGGCGCCTTTTGGGAACAACTATGGTGCGGTAGCTGCTACCTATCCAAAATTTAGAGCTCGGTCTGGAACAGAAGAGGATATTCAAAAGCGAATCAACGATTGTTTTGAGCGAAGTCTCAATGGAAAGCCATTGGAGAGGGACTCCAAGGAAATGAAAGCCATGGCCGCCTACATCAATTGGGTTGGGAAGGATGTCCCTAAAGGAGAAATACCTGCTGGTTCGGGGATTTATGAAGTTCCACTTTTGGATCGCGCTGCAGACCCATCCAAAGGCAAGATGGTTTACGACATGCAATGTGCTAGTTGCCACCAGGCAGATGGCAAGGGAATGGCCAAGCCAGATGGGTCGGGATATGTATATCCTCCGCTTTGGGGTGAGGCTAGTTACAACCACGGAGCAGGTCTCTACCGAATTACTCGTTTTGCTGGTTACGTGAAAGCGAATATGCCCTTGGGTGCCACCTTTGAATCACCCATCTTAAGTGACGAAGATGCTTGGGATGTGGCTGCTTATGTCAATAGCATGGAGCGACCAAAGAAAGACCTTTCCAAAGACTGGCCCGATATTTCCAAAAAGCCCATGGACCATCCTTTTGGGCCTTTTTCTGATAAGTTCACCGAGGAGCAACATAAGTTTGGACCCTTTAAGCCCATAAAAGCCGCTAAATCAAGCAGCAAATGAGGTTTGCAGTTTTTAGTTTTCTTCTTTTAGCAATCGGCTTTTTTGGCGAGACTGTCCATGCTCAAACTGATGAGAAGGAGAAAAAGGTAGTTTTTCAACCAGTGTTAAGTTTTCGGAGCTTTTGGATGAATACAGCTTATCCAAATGAGACGTTTCGTTCTGACTATGCATTAGGATTAACTTCCTTGGTAGGTGGAAAATTGACCCTTCAAAAAAAATGGGAAATTCAAGCAGGCTATCGGGTATTTGGCAATGCCTTCAGTTCTGAATTTTGGTTACCTGATCCAGTTACCGGCCAAGCGAACCGCTATGAAACTGGGTTGTTTAATGTTTTAGCTTCTCAAGATAGATTTTTTGGAAGGCTGGAATTGCTTTCATTAGGATTTATTCAACCGAATTTTGGTGTTAAAGTGGGTAAAATGGGAATTCAGTCCGATTGGGTAAATGCTCAGGATGGACGCCTTTCTCCAACCGTCGTAGAAGGGATTCAGGCTTGGTATTCACCCAAACCCAATTGGAAAATTACAGCCTGGGCTATCAATCGAATGAATATTCGAGGCAGTAAAGATTGGATGCCAGTTGGAGAGACGGTCGGATTATTTCCACAGGGTAGAAGTCCTCTAGGTAAAGCATCAGCTTATTTTGGAAATACGACGAGTCCTTGGCTAGGAATTTGGGAACTGGAAGGGAAGATGAAAGGAGGGAAGATGCTTCGGTTTTCGCAAACCTATGCAGCCAACCTGTTTTCGACCTACTGGGCTACATTCGAAAAAACATCCAAAAACTCACATGGAACATGGACATCAGGTATTCAGGGTGGATTGCAACATGGAGTAGGAGAAGGGGGTAATTCGTTGATCGAGCTGCAGTACAAGAATCCTAAAGACCTAAGTTTTGCAGTTTCGGCCAAATTGAATTGGAAAAAGGGGGCATGGGAAACCCAACTTAGCGCTACCCAAGTAGGAGGAGAAGGGCGCTGGCTAAGTCCAAGGGAATGGGGGAAGGATGCTTGGTATACCTTTATTCCTAGAGAACGAAACGAAGGATTTGAAACAGTAACTGCAATGGTGGGTTATGTTTCCTATCGGTTTCAGAATCTGCCCTTGAACCTGTATAGCTATTCAGGACTACATTTTCTGCCTTCAACGCAAGATGCTGCTGCGAATAAGTACAATTTTCCAAGTTACCGACAGCACAATATTGGGCTGAGGTATACTCCCAAAAAACTTAAAAATCTAGATTTTCATTTGATTTTGATGGTGAAGGAGCCCTTGGAAAGAAAAAATATTCCTTTGGTACAGCAGTACAATAAAGTGGACCTGCGGCATTTCAATGGACTAATCAATTGGAAATTGTACAAGGATTAAACGCTTCGAAAACCCCTAATTGCCTCATTTATTAGGAATTCCCATTTAAATGGCTCACATTTGTTTGTCGGAAAAATGTTTTCGATACTTGTCACCAAGTTTAGCATCGGCGATTCACCTGCCCTAAGTAGCAAATCAAGAGTTCTCCAACACAGGTTTTACTTCTTTTTCTTCTACTTTTTTAATTCTACAGAAGAGATTTCTTTTTTGAGTTAAAACCTGCAGTTAACAATCTTTAGAGAACCCACATTTACCAGTACCTACCAAAATAATCACCCCATTAAGACCATTCGATTTTCCGATTCAGCCCTGTCTGAATTCTCCCTTACCCTAAGAAGCAGAGTCAACGCTTATTTCACTTCTTCCCAGCAGACCAAGTTTGCGAATACAGAAATGAAGTTCAAGACGGTGGTGATGTTGGGTCTGTATTTCCTACCCATCATTCTTCTAAGCATAGGCCTATTTGATCAAACTTGGCAGCTATTTGCTTGCTACGTGATGAGCGGCTTTGGTATGGCAGGGATTGGCATGGGAATCATGCATGATGCCATTCATGGCACCTATTCGCAAAATCCAAAAATCAACAAGCTTCTTGGCTATACGCTCAATCTAGTAGGAGCCAATGCCACAGTTTGGAAAATACAACACAACGTATTGCATCATTCCTACACCAACATTCCGGAAGGGGACGATGATATCAATGCGCCTTTTTTCCTTCGATTTTCCCCTCATGCTCCGAAAAACAAGATGCATGAATTTCAACATTGGTACACCTGGATCTTTTATGGCCTATCTACTGTTTCATGGGTAACCTCCAAAGATTTTATCCGATTTGACCGTTACTACAAAATGGGTTTGTTTAAGGGTAAAAACGTGTACCGAAATTCAGTTCTCAAAATCATTGCTTGGAAACTGGTGTACTACGCCTTTATCCTTGGTTTACCAATTGCATTCTCTCCCTTTGGAGTAGGTCCAATTTTGCTCGCGTTTTTGCTCTTGCATTTTATTACTGGACTCAGCATTTCCCTTGTATTTCAAACAGCCCACATCATGCCGGAAGTATCATTTCCTCAGGCAAATGAAAATGGAATTGTGGAAGGAGAACGCATGCTGCATCAATTAGCTACTACATCGAATTATTCTGAAAATAGTCCGCTATTCTCTTGGATGATTGGAGGCTTGAATTACCAAGTTGAACACCATTTGTTTCCGGATATCTGTCACGTACATTACCGAAACATTGCTCCGATTGTGAAAGCAACCGCTGCAGAATACAATATTCCTTACTATACAAAAAAGACATTTTTTGATGCTTTGAAGGCCCATGCTAAGATGCTGTACCAACTCGGTCGCCTCGAAATGCAGCCTGTTAAAGCCTAAAACCAACTTATGAATCAATTTACCAAGAAGAATACCAAGTCATCTGCTCCAGCTCGAGGTGCAAATCCCGATCGAAGACAGGTGAAAAAGAAAGAGTCTACCCTTGACCCAAGGCTATTTGTGAAGAAAGCGCAGCCAAGTGGACAGGAAGGATTCCGTACCGAAAAATCATTTGCTGAACTAGGCCTAAGCGCCAAGTTGCTTCAAAATATTTTAGCCAAAGGCTACCAAACCCTTACTACGATTCAGGAACAATCCATCGAGCCACTTCTAAATGGAAGAGACGTGATGGCGATTTCAAAGACAGGATCGGGTAAGACCGCTGCCTTTTTGATTCCTATCATTGAGCATGCGCTCAAAGATCCTCGGAATTACACGGCATTGGTCGTGACCCCTACTCGTGAGCTAGCCCTTCAAATCGAAGAGGAGTTTAAAAGCCTAACCACAGGCATGAACTTGTACTCGGCTACCTTCATTGGCGGAACCAATATCAACTCGGATCTACCTAAGTTGGAGCGTAAGCTTCAAGTGATTGTAGGCACTCCAGGTAGGCTATTAGACCTTTCAGATCGCCGTGTATTGGACCTTAGAAAAGTCAATACGCTTGTTTTGGATGAATTTGACCGAATGTTGGACATGGGCTTTGTGCTAGATGTCAACAAATTAGTCAATAGAATTGGAGCTAGAGACCAAACTCTTTTGTTCTCCGCTACGTTAGAACCAGGACAGAAAAAGTTAATCGATGGCTTATTGTCCAATCCGGTAGAGGTGAAAGTTTCTACGGGAGCGACTACCAACGAGAATATTGAACAACAAACCATTCGGGTACCCGAAGGTCAAGATAAGTTTGAGGTGCTGGCAGATTTGTTTGCCAACCCAGAGTTGGAAAAGGTGATTTTATTCACTGAAACCAAAAGATTAGCCGATCGATTGGCAAAAAAATTAATTCAAGCCGGTATCAAAGCCGGTCAGATTCACGGAGATAAGTCCCAGAATTTTCGAAATAGAATGATCGAAGAATTCAAGAGTGGGGACATCCGGGTGTTGGTGGCTACTGACGTTGCTGCCAGAGGGATCGATGTAGCTGATGTGAGCCATGTGATCAATTATCAGCTACCGATGACAATGGATGCTTACATCCATCGTATCGGAAGAACGGGTAGAGCCGGTAAAGTAGGCCATGCCATCACATTTGTAAACTAAACCACTTGCATGTCAAAAAATCAAAACACATTTATCAAAAAACAGAAGGCGGAACTAAAAAAGAGAAAGCAGAAAGATAAACTTGAAAAGAAACTAGAGCGAAAAGGACAACCCAAAGACGGAAGTCTAGACAATATGATCGCTTATGTGGATGAATTCGGGAATATCTCAGCTACTCCTCCAGAACCACCTGTAGAGAAAAAATTTATTTCAAATCAATCAAATCAAAACCGAGTAAAAAACAATCAAAATTTCAAAAATCATGAATGAAGGAACAGTAAAATTCTTTAACACAACCAAAGGCTTTGGATTCATTACCCCATCTGATAACAGTGAGGACGTATTCGTTCACCACACTGGATTGGTACACGAAATCCGTGAAAATGACAAAGTGGTTTACGAACTAGTACAAGGAAAAAAAGGCATCAATGCCGTTAACGTAAAAGTGGTTAAGTAATCACAACTACCCTTGAGGTAAAATCCCCGGGCGATTTACGTTCGGGGATTTTTTATTTCCTTTTTTCAAAAGAGAAGCTTAGCTTTAGCTTACACTTTCAGCTAATTTGAAGCCTCTGAAGTTTAATTCTCCCTTCACTAACCTACTTGCTATGAAAATTTTCCCAATCTACCTCTTTGTATTTTTACTGGTACTTTCTTGTGCTCCAAAGCAAGCCGAAGAAGCTACTGATTCAAGTTCTCTATCACAAACCAACCTAAATACCCCTGTCATGCCTGATTCTGTACTTCGCCATGTGGTCTTGTTTGGATTTAAAGCAACTTCTTCCCCTGAAGATGTGGATAAGATAGTCGCTGCCTTTCAAGCACTTCCTGGAAAAATCTCTGAAATTAAAGGCTTTGAGTGGGGTGTCAACTCTAGCCCGGAAGGACTCAACCAAGGATTGACTCATGCGTTCACGGTCACTTTTCATTCCGATGCAGATCGCGATGCATACATTCCACATCCTGCGCATCAGGAGTTTGTGGGACTTCTAGGCCCACATTTGGATAAGGTGACGGTGATCGATTATTGGACCAAAAAATAAACCAATTCCTTGGTTTAAATAACCACTTGTCTTCGCGTTAAACTAGTTGACTTGAAGACGAGTTGATCCCTATGCAGTATTCACTTCTACCACAGGAATCCAGAAACCTGCTTCCATTTCAAGGGGAAGTAACTTTCCATCCCAACTTTTTTTCGATGAAAGAAGCAGATGGATTTTTTCAAGTGCTTCAAGATCGTTTAGCCTGGCAGCAGGAACCGATCTGGATGTTTGGTAAGCAAGTGCTTCAACCACGACT
>JAXISU010000084.1:0-7080 GCA_034680425.1 Cyclobacterium sp. | reverse complement strand
GTGATGCCAACTTGGTGGTGGGCACTTCTTCAACGCGAAGAATTGCGACGCTCAAGCATTTTTATCCTCAGGTAAAAACCGTGGAGGTAAGAGGGAATCTTCAAACCCGAATTCGGAAAATGGAAGAAGGCCATTGTGATGCGCTACTCTTGGCATTCGCAGGGGTGCATCGAATGGGTTACACGGACCTTTTGGTAGCGAATTTGGATTTGAATCAATTTATCCCTGCCGTGGGTCAAGGATCCATCGCTATTGAGGCTTCTACGAGCCTTGACCCCCAGCTTCGGGATGCCATCGTTGCTGCTTGCAACGATGCGGCGACCCAAGTTTGCTTACGGGCCGAGCGTGCGTACCTCCGGGTTTTGGAAGGGGGATGCAGCATTCCGGTTTTTGCGATGGCCACACTTGTAGAAAATCAGGTCCAGCTCAAAGGAGGGATTGTGAGTTTGGATGGACAGAAGCGCATTGTACTCGAAGTGAGTGGTCCGGCTAGTCACGCTGTGCAGTTGGGTGAGTCCTTGGCCAAGCAAGTCCTCCAAGCGGGAGGAAAAACAATTTTAGAACAAATCAAACAGTCCCCTCATTGATATGAACCAGAAAATGCGGATTTTATTCTTTATCCTTTCTGTGCTGAGTTTTTCGGCTTGTGGCAAAGACAAGGATTATGTGGTCACCATTTCCACCCGACATGGTGAGATTAAGGCCATTCTTTTTGACGATACTCCGGTGCATAAGGAGAATTTTCTTGACCTTGCTGAAGCGGGTCGATTTGATTCTACCCAGTTTCATCGGGTAATTCAGGGCTTTATGGTTCAAGGAGGAGATGTATTCACTAAGGAAAGCCTTCCTTACCAAAATTGGCCAACACTTCCTGCGGAGATTCGACGCAATCATGTGCACACCAAGGGAATGCTTGCTGCCGCGCGTGAAGGAGATGATAGCAATCCTCAAAAACGGAGCAATGGCTCCCAGTTTTACATTGTACAAGGAAGGACCTACGCGGAGCAAGAGTTGACTACCGATTTTACAGCCTTGCAGAAGGCAGTCTTCCAGTACATGCAATTGGAAAGCCAAAAGCAGATGAAGGAAGAGTACACGCGACTGTATCAGGAGGGGAAAATGGATAGTTTGACGCAGCTTTTGCTTTCCAAAAGGGACGATATCGCCAAAACCTTATCCTTGAAACTCACCAAAGATTACAGTTCTCAACAAATCAAAGCATACGCCGAAGTGGGGGGTACTCCTCACCTGGATTTTGAGTATACCGTCTTTGGTCAGGTGATCCAAGGCTTGGAGGTGGTCGATAAAATTGCCGCTGAGAAGACTAATCGGGAGGTTCCTTTGGAGCCCGTAATCATGAAGGTGACTGTTGAAAAAATGTCACGAAAGAAAATCGAAAAAGACTTTGGCTATGTCTATCCCGTCGTCGAATAAACCGAAAATATTGATCACAGGAGCCAATGGCTTGTTGGGTCAGAAGCTGGTAGAGCAGCTTGTAGCACAAGGAAATTTTGCCGTGATTGCTACGGGTAGAGGTACCTGCAGACTCTCGGGTGCAGGGTTTACGTACCAGAGTTTGGATATTGAAAATGAGCAGGAGGTAGATGCTGCTTTGGCACAGCTTCGTCCGGATGTATTGATTCATGGAGCAGCGATGACTCATGTGGATGACTGTGAAAAAAATCAGGAGGGCTGTTACAGTGCCAATGTGCTGGCAACCTCCTATCTGCTGCGAGCGGCAGAGAAGATTGGCAGTCACATTATTTTTGTGTCTACAGATTTTATTTTTTCGGGGGAGGATGGGCACAATCCCTACACGGAGGAAGCGCTGCCTGATCCAGTCAATTACTATGGGCAAACGAAGTTGGAAGGAGAGGAGCTCATCAAAGGCTCTTCCTTGAAATGGGCGATTGCTCGGACCGTTTTGGTTTACGGCCTTGCCAATGATTTGAGTAGATCCAACATCATTCTTTGGGTGAAGTCTTCCTTGGAGGCGGGCAAGCAGATTCAGGTGGTGGATGATCAGGAGCGGACCCCCACCCTGGCTGAGGATTTGGCTGCAGGATGTATTTTAATTGCCGAGCAAAGAGCCACAGGTGTATTCAACATTTCAGGATCCGAATTGCTAACTCCTTACGATATGGCCATGCAGACGGCCGATTTCTTTGGCTTAAACAAGGAGTTGATTGTTCGCACGGATTCTACCCGTTTTACGCAGCCGGCTCGTCGACCGATGAAGACAGGATTTGTGATCCAAAAGGCAATCGATGAGTTGGGTTATCGTCCTAAAACGTTCATGGAAGGCATCGGTATTTTGGCAAAACAAATTGCCATTGCCTCTTCCTGATTTAGGAACAGCCTAGAATCATTCAATTCAGACTTTAGTTTTTTCTATCCTACTTGGACTTGCTTCAGATCTGAGGAACTTTTGATTTAAAAAAACGTACACTAAAGGTCTTCTTGCTTCGTTTTGGCAGAAGAATTGTATGTGTGGTAGTACTTTTATTTTCCAACTAAAACTGAAGGACCATGAAAAAGCTAGTTTTAATCGTCTTAGTTACCCTGAGTTCACTCTCCCTGTATGCCCAAAAGAATGGAGTAGGCATCAAAGCGGGATTGAGTAGCACACAAGTAGATTTTAAAGGAGAACAGCTTGTTCCAGGTAATGCACAACTAGGATACCACCTGGGGGTATTTGCACGATTTGGAGGGGTTGGTTTTTTTGTTCAGCCTGAGGTTTTGTTTACGCAAACATCTGGGCGTTTTAAATTGGAACTCCCGGCTACTCCAAGTTCAAATAAGAATTATGAAGCCAAGTTTAATCGCTTGGATGTTCCTGTGATGGCTGGATTTAGAATGTTGAAAGTAATTCGAATCATGGCAGGACCTATTGCAAGCTTTAACATTGATTCTTCTTTGGAAGATGCGGGTACTACCGTCCAAAATATAGATTTCAAAAAGGCTACTCTTGGCTACCAAACAGGTGTTGGCGTGGATCTAGGTAGCCTTTCCATTGAAGGAAAATACGAGGGAGGTCTGAGTAGATTTACAGAGAATGTGGGTTCCTACACCGCGGACAACCGACTCAATCAATGGGTACTTTCGGTAGGATTTAAATTATTCTAACCTTCAACTCCTCAATCTAAGCCGAGCTTAAATCCATAAAAAAGCCCTTCCAAATTCAATTTTGGAAGGGCTTTTTGCTGTAAGACTTGATTTATTTTTTCTCCATCACCAAAGGCGCTGGAGTAGCCCATTGGTGGATAGGCTTCAGATCCACTACATAGACACTTCGGCCGTGAGTACCGATCACTAGGTGATTTTCACGCTCCTGGATGACCATGTCGTAGATGGCTACATTCGGGATTTGACCTTGGAATAGGTTCCAATTTTTTCCAGTATCCAAACTTACATACAAGCCATGGTCTGTTCCCAAATAAAGTAGATTGGGCATCTTTGGATCTTCAATGATGATGTTTACCGACTCATTAGGGAGGTTGGATGCGATGGACGTCCAAGTTTTGCCATAGTCTTCGCTTTTGTAGACATAGGCGGTAAACTCATCGTAACGGTAGCCATTGAGCGTAATGTAAACTAGCCCCTCTTTGGTAGCCGAAGGAGAGATGCTGCTCACCCAGCGATCCTGAGGAAGGCCAGCATTCAAGCTAGTCCAGCTGCCACCATTGTTGCGCGTTACCCAGACATTTCCGTCATCCGAACCTGCATAGAGGGTTCCAAATTCCAAAGGAGATTCTTCCACTACGGATAGCGTAGCAAAAGGCACATTTCCACTTTTTTGATTTTTGGTTAGATCTGGAGAGATCGTGGTCCAGGTATTTCCTTGATCTAGGGACTGATATACGTACTGCGAACCCATGTAAACGATGTCCTGGTTGTGGTAGCTCAACTCCGCTGGGGTTCTCCAATTCCAACGGTTTGGAGCCTTCCCGATATCGTGGCCCGGGGTGATGCGCTTGCGCTCATTCGTCTTTTTATTGATTCGAACATAGTTTCCAAATTGGGACCCAGTGTAGACGATGTCGTTGTTGCGCGTATCCACGGCTACCACCATGCCGTCACCTCCGTAAAGGGACTCCCAAGGATCTTCAGGTGCATTGGTGGACTTGCCATACCAAACCCCGTTGTCTTGCATGCCACCATAAATGTTGTACGGTGTGGCATTGTCTACCATGATGGAGTAAAACTGGGAGATCGGCATTTGGGTATTCAAGTGATCCCAACGAGATCCTCCGCCGTAACTTCTGTACAAACCTCCATCGTTACCTAGAAGGATGTGCTTGGAGTCTTTTGGATTGATCCACATGGCCTGATGGTCGGAGTGAGGTCTGCCTATTGAGTCGGTACGGGAAAAGTTCTTGCCACCGTCACGAGAAACCAAAAGGGGTACACCCAACACAAATATTTCATTTTCGTCGCTGGTGCTGACACGAATTTCACCAAACCAATATCCGTAAGAATTGTACAATTGGGTGATATCTGACTCAGATACTAGGGACCAGTTTTTACCACTGTCCGTAGATCGGTATACCTCAGCACCTTTGATTGGAGCACCAAACATGGCTGCATTCGCATCTACTGCTCCGCCTAGGTAGTTGGCAATTTGGGTAGTGGTGATTTTACCAGTCTTGAGTTGGCGCTTCAGTTCTGCAGGGGTGTATTTGCTAGCAAACTGGTTTCTGCGTAAAAAAGACTCCAATTTCTTGTCTTCTAAGGCCAAGGCCTGGTCCAAGGTCATGCTTGTAAAATCCTCCAACTTGAGTGGATTCTCTTCCGGCTGAGCTCCAGGGCGCTGTCTTGGAGCAGGTGCTGGCTTGTCTGATTTGGCTTGGTTGTCCAAAAGTGCGTAGACTACTTCTGGACTGGAAAGACTGAAATCAAATCCGATTCTACCAACAAATTCATCCTGTGGGAATCCATTTACGGATTTTTTCCAGGTATCTCCTCCATCTTCTGATCTCCAGATGGTAGAACCTTTGCCATTGCCGATAAAGTCATGTGCCTGACGGAATCGCTCCCAGCTTGCTGCTAGAAGTATGTTTGGGTTGGTCGGATGTACCTTGATGTCGATGATGCCCGTGTTGTCGTCAATGTAGAGCACCTTTTTCCAGGTTTTGCCCCCATCTATGGTCTTGTAGAGACCTCTTTCCTTGTTTTTGGAATACAATGAACCCATGGAGCCCACCCATACAATATCGGGATTGGTAGGGTGAACCTGAATTTGTCCGGTGTGCTGGGAGTGAAGTAAGCCCATCATTTGCCAGCTTTTACCGCCATCGACAGATTTGTAAAGGCCCGCACCTGCATAGGTGGATCTACTGGAGTTATTTTCCCCGGTTCCTACCCAGAGGATGTCATTGTTGGATTTGGATAGGGCCATGGCGCCAATGCCTAGTGCCGCTTGATGGTCAAAAATCGGAGCAAAGGATTGCCCATTGTCCGTGGTTTTCCAAACTCCACCTGAAGCCGCAGCCACATAGAAAGTGTTTGGATTTGAAGCTACTTCAATGTCAATGATTCGGCCAGACATATTTGTAGGTCCCACATTCTTGGCCTTGAACGAAGCCAAAGGAGAGGAGGAAAGTAAGGCGCTATGCTTGTTTATGGACTCCTGAAGCGCTTTTTCTGAAGTTGGGGGAATGGTTTGTGCACCAACATTCAGGGATAGGAGCCCGCCAACGAGCAGGAGAGCGAGGGTTGATTTTTTCATAGTGAATAGAATAAGTACTTCAAGTTAGAAATTCAAGATGGATTCGGATGGAAAATTAGATAAACCGAATTTTAAGCGTGTAAAAGGTAACGAAGCCTAGTCCGAACAAAAAGGAGCAGACTAGGACCTTGATTGAAAACAGGACTTCTCAGCCAATCAAGTTGCCGGCATCATCCCAAACGGCCACTTTACTTCGGTCATCTGGTTTGAGGTATACGCTAGCATATTTTTCAGGATTGGATAGGCCATGTTTGGCAAGTACCGCGGCAGGAACTCCATCCCAGACGTTCGGCACGTTGCCTTGGTAGCCCATGTAGTTCCATCCTTCTTGGGTGGAAAAATACCCAGAACAAGTGAGGTTGCGAAGCATGTTGAACCAGCGTACTCCTCCTTGGTAGTCCTCACCCGCTTTATCTGGCCAGGCGACCAGGTCGATGATGGTTTGTACTTGGGTGGCGTCCAAGTCATTGAACCCCTTGCCAAATAATTCTTGAGCTTCAAAGTCCAGCCACATCAGTCCACCTCGCATGGGTGTTTGCATGCTGGGCTGATCCTTCATCATGAATTCGATAAAGGCAGGTACCCCAAGAGCAGTGGCAGCTGGAGATTGCTCGTCAGCCGGCATAATGAGATCGACCAGTGTTGTGATTTTCTTCAGTTCTTCTTCCGTGAAAAATTTTTCAGCAAGCAATTTGGCATCCCGGGCTTTTTCTTCCTCGGTACGACCTCCGGGAGTTCCAATCACTTCCCCTTGTAATTTGACTTGCTCTGGCTCGCAGCCTAGCAACAAGCCTGCCCCAATAGAACCCGCAAAGAGTAGTTTTAAATTTTCTCTTCTATTCATGGCCTAGATGTTTTTTTGTTTGAGCTGTTCGATGATGTAATCGGAAGTTCTCCAAGACAAGGCCAAAATGGTCCAAGTTGGATTTTTGTCTGCTTGGGATACAAAAGGTCCTGCATCCACCACAAATAGGTTTTTGCAGCTATGCAGTTGGCAGTTGGAATTGACCACTGAAGATTTGGGATCGTTGCCCATGCGGGTCGTCCCTACTTCGTGGATAATGCGTCCTGGGCCTGCAAGTCCATACATGCTCTCAGGCCCAGGTTTGGTTCCTAGGAGTGTTGCCCCTGCATTGGTCAATATCTCCTCAAAGGTATCTTGCATGTGTTTGGCCTGCTTGATTTCCTGGTCGGTCCATTTGTAATGGAACCGAAGTACTGGAATCCCGTAAGTGTCGACCACATTTGGATCGATTTCGCAGTAATTGCTGTACTGGGGAATACTTTCCCCGCGGCCAGACATGCCCAGGGTGGATCCATAGATTCGGCGGATGTCTTTTTTGAGACCCGCT
>JAXISU010000083.1:0-7086 GCA_034680425.1 Cyclobacterium sp. | reverse complement strand
GAGCATCTCCTTTTTCCAATGGATAAAATACCATTCCATAGTCGGCTGATGGAAGGCTCTCAAGGCGCGCTTATCAAAAATAAATTTAGAATAGTCACCAGCCTTTACTAGATCTCCAATTTCGGCAAAAACCTCTTTAAAGTCCTCAATAGGAACATAATCCGTGAGCAATTCACAGATAACAATCTTTCGAACAGGATTGCTCCAAACTCGAGCATACCGCTGCTCAAAAGCAAGATCAAAGTCCATAATACCAGGATAAGATAGCGTATCGTTCATGTCTAGTAGGATAGATTTAATAAATTGTTTTTCTAGGTGAAGAAGTGACTTGAGACACTTCTTCCTTGACTTCTGTCAATCGAATCTCCAAGTTGGATGCATACTCCAAAGTCGTACGCATCATGTCCTGTTGGGATTGAATCTGCTCTTTCAAACGTAGCAGTTCTTGATTGACCTCAGTCAATTGTTGTTCGTAATACAACTTCAGCCTTTCCTTCTCCAGTTGGGCCTTAACCAATTCTTCCTTGAACAGTAGAAATGATTCAGGAGGTGTCTTCATAATCACAATGCTTTCTTCTCGGGACCATACCCGTACACACTACAAAAATAGGTGTAAAATTGTTTTAATTTATTTTAGATGGGACATTCCTCCATCCACATGAAGAATTTGTCCTGTCATCCAAGAAGATTGGGAAGAAAGCAAAAATACCGTTGCAGACGCAATGTCCTCAGGATGGCCCACCCGACCCAAAGGATGTCTTTTGTCGGAAGCCTCTTTTTTCTCAGGGGTAGAAAGCAAGGCGCCAGCCAAAGGCGTTTCGGTGAGTGAAGGAGCGATGGCATTGACCCGAATTTTGCTAGGTGCCCATTCTGCTGCCAAGGAACGCGTCAATCCCTCAATGGCACCTTTGGCCGAGGAAATACCGGAATGAAATCCCATGCCGGTCTGTACCGCCACCGTACTGTAAAGCACTACTGCTGGTGCAGCAGATTTTTTCAAACCCTTCAAACAAGCCTGGAGCACACGAACGGCACCGTAAAAATTTACCTCCATCTCCTGCTTGAAATCTTCGATGGAAATCCGATGGAAAGGCTTCAAATTGATAGTTCCAGGGCAATACACCACTCCATCAATAACTTCTGGCAAACCGGGTATCTCCTCAAAATCCTGGGAAAAATCTAGTGCGGTGGTTCCCTCCCCACTTTTGGAATACATAAAAAGTATGGCCCCTTGCGCCGTTAACTGCTCGGCTACTGCTTTGCCTATACCGGAATTTCCTCCGACCAAAATGATATGCTTTCCCTTCATGATTGTAGTGTTTGTAATAGAATCAACTAGACCTGAAAATGTTTGACAGAAACAAAAAAAACCCTGCTTTTAAAGCAGGGTTTCAGTTGGTTTAGTTTTACTCAATTACTGACCGCCATAGGTGGCATTGCGAAGTCCTTATTTTTTCAAACTGAGGTACTTCAAAAACTCATTTCGGCTTTGCTCATCCGATTCAAATTTTCCGGAATAGAAGGAGGTTACCGTAGAACTGTTCGTATCATTTACTCCTCGAGAACTGACACACATGTGGTAAGCATCCATGATCACGGCTACATCGTCGGTACCCAAGATTTCACGTAGTTCGTTGCCAATTTGCATGGTCAAGCGCTCCTGAACCTGTGGTCTCTTGGAAAAGTATTGAACTATTCGGTTGATTTTGGAGAGACCGATTACATTTCCATTGGAAATGTAGGCCACATGCGCCTTACCGTAGATGGGTACAAAGTGGTGCTCACAATGGGAATGGAAGGTAATGTCCTTTTCCACCAACATCTCCTTGTACTTGTACTTATTTTCAAAGAGTTTGGGAAGGGGCTTATTCTTAGGATTGAGTCCCGCAAAAACTTCCTTTACATACATTTTGGCCACACGGTGTGGTGTGCCTTTCAAACTGTCATCGCTGAGGTCAAGCCCCAAGATGTGCATGATATCTTTGAAGTGTTTTTCGATCAACTCCACTTTGAGATCGTCATCCATTTCAAAGGCATCGTCTCGTAGGGGAGTCTGTAGTGAACTGCCTACATGTTCGTCTCCAATTTCTTCAAAGGAGGCTCTTGCTAGGTCAATTCCCATCGTATTCAACATAGTTTCTTTCTGTTTCATAGAGTCGTACGATTAATTCGTATTTCTGTTCAATATGCGCTCTCAAAATACCCCATATCACCACCGCAATGTTTTCGGCAGAAGGGTTGAGGGCTTTAAATTCAACAGTATCTAGGTTTAAATTTTTATGATCAAACTTATTTAAGACATGAACCTTGATCAGGTCACTGAGCACTTTCATGTCGTACACATACCCGGTCTCCGGATCAATCTCCCCTTTCAACTGCACAATCAATTCGTAGTTGTGCCCGTGAAAATTCGGATTGTTGCACTTGCCAAATATTGCCTCGTTTTTTTCGTCAGACCAGGTCGGATTAAACAATCGGTGGGCAGCATTAAAATGCTCCTTACGGAAGATGGAAACTTTCATTAGTCTAGAAACAGCAATTTTAATTTTTTTGTTTAATTTCTGAACAATAAATATTAAACAAAAAATCAAATCCTTACAGGTCAACCACTTAATTTGGTAGTTGGTCTCAAAATTAGGCATATTATCAAGCCCTCCCAAACAGGCTACCTAATGAGTTCAACGTAAAGTACCTGCAGAAGGTGCAAACTTCAAGGTCAAAGGAACTCTTTAATTGGATCTCAGGTTTAAACTCCAATACAGTTTTCACCCAACCCCCTAAAAATGAATCGATTCACCAGTTTCCTCTTGCCCATTTTGTGGATTTTTAGCCTCTTGGGTGTTCCTTCAAACCCTACTTCTGACCGCCTGAAGCCTGTCGTGACTACAGAAGTCGAACAACTTTTTGAAAAGTTATCAGCAGTGCATCCACAGCCACCCTCACTTTCTGCATTGGCAATTGCTTGGCGAGGATACAGCCAACTGGGTGATGAATTAAACAAACCGCTATTAACGGTGATTGATTTTACCTTACCCTCCACGCAGCGGCGACTTTGGATCATCGATATGCAAGCGCAAAAAATCCTGTTGCATACCGTAGTGGCACATGGGAGAAACTCAGGATTGCTCCATGCCGAACAATTTTCCAATCGCCCAGAGTCCTACCAAAGCAGCCTAGGATTTTTCAAAACAGGTGAAACCTACCAGGGAAAACACGGTTATTCCTTACGCTTAGATGGCTTAGAGAAAGGAATCAATGACCAAGCCCGTAACCGAGCCATTGTCCTCCATGGAGCGGATTATGCAAAAGAAGATTTTTTAAAATCTGCCGGTCGATTGGGTAGAAGTTTGGGCTGCCCCGCAGTACCTACGGAACTGGCCAGCTCCATTATCCAGCTCATCAAAGACGGAACCCTTCTTTTTGTGTACGGCAAAGACCCCGAATACTTGGAAACCTCCAAATTCTGAATGGCTAGTCTATTTTTTAAGTAAGAGCAGCAGCTCCCCATCCCTCCCATAAATGTCCTCGTAAAAAACGGGGGCACCCGTAGAGGAAACCAAAAACGTAAAGTAGAAAATGGCTACAGGGATCTTATTTGTTAAAGGCACGATCTCCTCTTTCCCTTGGTGCATTACCTCCTGCATTCGCGCCACTGGCCATTCCTGCCTGTCATTTAAGAGTAATGCCGCAAAGGTTTCTGGATGCTCCATACGAATGCACCCATGGCTAAATGCACGCACCTCACGATCAAACAATTGCTTCGATGGGGTGTCGTGTAAGTAGACATTGTAGGGATTGGGAAACATAAATTTAACCAGACCCAAGGCATTGTGTTCCCCAGGCTTTTGACGAATTAGGTGCGGAAAAGGGCTAGCTTTCCAATTGATTTGATTCAAGGATACCGGCTGACCCGCAGTATTCACCACCTCCATGTGATTGGCATTCAAGTACCCCGGATTTCTCCGTATCGCGGGCAAAGTTTCCTTTCTTGCAATGGATGGAGGAATGTTCCAATACGGACTCAGCACCAAGTAGCTCATGAGGGATGTGAAAATTGGCGTTTGATTTTTCACCGTACCCACAATCACTTTGGTGCTAAATAAGGTGTCCATCCCACGACGATATACTACCTGAAAACTAGGGACGTTGACTAGAATGGCTTCTTTTTCAAAAAATTCGGCTGGCACCCAGCGCATGCGCTCCAAATTGACCCGAATCTTATCCATCAACTGTGCAGGAGAAGTATTGAGCGCCACCAAAGTGGATTGTCCCAAGATTCCATCTGCGTTGAGACCCCGCTGAACTTGAAAAGCTTGCACCTGATCCAGCAGCAAAGAGTCATACAACTTTGGGTCCTTTGTTACATCTTTTGGGGAAAATCCCCAAAATGCCAAGCGATCGCGTACTTGAGGTAAAATGGAATTCGATTCCCCAAGGCGAACAGACCGATCGGATTTGATCGGTTTCCAAGTACCTTGCTTTTGAGCATATTCCTCCAATTGACGCAACCTTAGTTTCCCTTTTCTATAACTGGGTGTGTTGGGGTACAAGGAAATCAGGACAGTGCGCAAATCTTGATCCTGAGCGGCCTGGGTCAATAGGACTCCATAATCCTTGGATTGAGTTTTTCTGGGAATCCCCCATTTGGCTTTCAATAGGCTCGGATCTACCCTCCCCAAATCTAACTCCAGCGCCATCCTAAAATAGGCATCACTTAGGAGCAATTCCAACTCTGCCAATTCCACCCCCTCCAAGGGAGATCCAGCGGCCAACTTCTTCTCGTAGCTTTCAAAAAAAGCCTCCATAAGGGCTAGGTGATACGATTCGGGGTTAAGTGCATCATCCGCAACTTGACGAATCTCAAAACGTAATTCATAGGCCAAGGAGGTCAACTTCCCTTGCTTGATCCAGAGGGGTTCAAACTGCCGCTGGGAATAAAAAGGAAAGACCACTCCAATTTGGGTAAGTTGCCTATCCCGAATCCGAGCGGGGGCTTCCTGCGTCACTTTCTCTAACGTAATTCGCAACTGGGACGAAAAATCCTGTCCCAGTAACTCTTGCCCAAGTGAAAAAAATAGGCCAATTAGGGCCAGTTGGCCCCATCTAAAAATTTGGTTCTTCATATCCCCAACTGCTTTATAACGTATGATACAACATACGTTTATTATCCCAATAAAGCCGCGTTTAGGGCAAAAAAAGAAGGAGAAACGATTAGTTCTCCTTCTCAAATCGAAAGTCAAAGCGGATTTACTCCACCTTAAAATCCTGGTATTTTCTTCCCAACTCCCAAGAGGCTTTCAGCATCTCGAGGAAGTCTCCCATGCGGTGTAAAGGAATCAAATTAGGTCCATCACTTAGTGCCTTGCTTGGTTCAGGGTGCGTTTCGATAAAAAACCCATCAATCCCTGTAGCCGCGGCCGCTCTAGCCAAAATCGGCGCAAACTCACGCTGCCCCCCACTGCTCCCACCCTGTCCTCCGGGCTGCTGCACGGAATGGGTAATGTCAAAAACTACGGGTGCAAACTGACGCATGATGGGAAGCCCACGCATGTCTACCACGAGGTTGTGGTAGCCCAAGGAAAAGCCGCGCTCGGTCAAACATACATTTTCATTGCCCGCACTGCGTACTTTGCTGACTGCATAAGCCATATCCTCAGGGGCCATAAATTGACCGCGCTTGATTTTTACTGCTTTCCCAGTGGCTGCTGCCGCAAGAAGGAGATCCGTTTGTCGGCAAAGAAAAGCCGGAATTTGGAGCACATCCACCACCTCGGCTACCTCGGCAGCCTGGTAACTCTCGTGAATATCGGTGACTAAGGGTACATTTAGGGCTTTCCCAACTCGCTGCAGTACTTCCAAGGAGGCATCCATACCGATGCTTCGGAAGGAAGAGGAAGATGTACGGTTGGCCTTGTCAAAGGAGGCTTTGAAAACATAGGAAAAGCCATGCGCATCTGCCCAGGCTTTAACTTTAGTCCCGATTTCCATACAGATATCGAAACTTTCAACTGCACAAGGTCCAGAAAAAAGGACGGGTTTATCGGATCCCAAGACTACTCCTTCACGGATGTACATGGGTTTGGTGTTTCTATTCATGCTTCTTTTTTAACTAAGTTGTCCACCAAAGGCACAAGTTGCCCTTTGGAGTGAAGGAGTAGATCAGCTGCCTCCCGAAATACGCCTTTGCCTCCATCCAGTGGAGACACATAATGAACTGCTGCACATACATAAGGCAGCGCATCTGCGGGAGCAATGGATAGCCCTACCCGAGTCAGTACCGGAAGGTCAATCAAGTCATCGCCGATGTAGGCAACTTCCTCAAGACTCAACTCCATGGTTTCCATGAGTTCGGTTAGTTTTTTCAACTTATCCTTGACCCCATGGTAATGAAAGTCAAAGCGCAGTTCCTCGCAGCGATTCTCCACGACTTGAGAGGCTCTTCCCGTGATGGCACCCACTAAAAATCCTGCCTTCTTAAGGTGCTGGACGATCAAGCCATCCTTTACATTGTACTTTTTGAATTCCATGCCCGCATTGTCGTAGATGATCCCCCCATCTGTGAGGACTCCATCGATATCGGTGATGAGAACTTTAATTCCTTTTGCTCTGTCCAGTACGGTTACCGGCACATGCTGCAGGTACTGTTCAATTATTTTTTCTGTTTCCATTGGATTGAGTAGAGATCCAGCCTTCGCTGCTCCAGGTTACGCACAGATCCTGCTTTTCGTTGTTTGGTTAATAAATCGAGGTCCACATCCGCTACGATGGTCGTTTCGGCGTTTTCCGAAGCCATGGCTACTGTAGCATCGTGCGGGAAGGAAAAATCGGAAGGGGAGAAAATCGCCGCTTGAGAATATTGAATATCCATGTTTTCCACCTTCGGCAAGTTACCCACCGACCCAGTGATGGCCACATAGCATTCGTTTTCAATGGCTCGTGCTTTCGCACAAATGTTGACACGCAAGAAGGCGTTTTTGGTATCGGTCCAGAAAGGAACAAACAAAATATCCATTTCTTGTTCCGCCAAAATTCGACCCAGTTCGGGGAATTCCACATCGTAGCAAATCAAGATGCCAATCCTTCCGG
>JAXISU010000082.1:0-7102 GCA_034680425.1 Cyclobacterium sp. | reverse complement strand
ATAAAAAGGACCTTGCTCAGGTCGTATTCTACCTCGAGGTAATTGTCCAAGAAGGCATAGTTCTGCTCCGGATCCAACACTTCTAAAAAGGCTGAAGAAGGATCTCCACGGAAGTCAGAAGAAAGTTTGTCAATCTCATCCAACACAAATACAGGATTGGAGATCTTGACCTTTTTCATGTTTTGAATCACCTTTCCCGGCATCGCACCCACATAGGTTTTGCGGTGTCCACGGATCTCAGCTTCATCATGGAGTCCTCCTAGAGACATACGGATGTATTTGCGACCCAAAGCGGAGGCGATGGATTTGCCTAGGGAGGTTTTACCCACTCCTGGAGGGCCATACAAACAAAGAATTGGACCTTTCAGGTCATTCTTCAATTTCAATACGGCCAGGTATTCGATGATGCGGTCCTTGACTTTTTCCAATCCAAAGTGATCCGCATCCAAAATCGTACGCGCATGCTTTAGGTCAAAGTTGTCCTGGGTAAATTCATTCCAAGGCAATTCCACCAAGGTTTCCGCATAGTTCAGCGCAATAGGATACTCTGCAGCAGAAGGGTTGACACGTAAAAGTTTATCCAACTCCTTCTCAAAATGCTTCTTCACCTCGGCAGGCCAGGCTTTCAATGCTCCCTTGGCGCGAAGGTCTTCCACTTCTTTTTCAGGCCCCTCTTCGCCCAACTCCGTTTGGAGTACTCTCATCTGCTGGCGGAGAAAATAATCTCGTTGCTGCTGGTCGATGTCGGTGTGTACCTTTTTGTGAATTTCTGACTTCAACTCCAGCATCTGGATGTCTTTCATCATGAATTCCAGTAGCAAGGTAGCCCGCTCCACCCCCATCGTTGATTTCCAACAGTCGCTGCTTGGCCTCTACCGGTGCATTGATGTTGGAGGATAAAAAGTGGGTGAGAAATGCCGTATTGTCAATATTATCCAAGGCTACCTGAGCCTCTCTAGGGATCTCCGGGTTGAGGTGAAGAATTTTGATTGCAGCATCCTTGAGCGATTCTTCCAGGGCCTTTATTTTCTTGGAGTTTTTGGGAAAATTTTCTTCCAAGTAGTCCACTTTGGCCATGAAATAGGGATCATCTGTGACCTGCTCCCGAATGGCGAAGCGCTTTTTTCCCTGAATGATGATTGTGGTATTTCCATCAGGAAGCACAATCATCTTGATGATTTTGGCCAAGGTACCGACCTGGTACAGGTCTTCCCAACTCGGGTCATCTTGATTGGGTTGGATCTGTGCGCAAACGCCAATATACTTGTTTCCTTTTTGTGCCTTTTTCACCAAACGAATCGAGCGCTGTCGTCCTACAGTAATGGGAATGACTACCCCAGGAAATAGAACCGTATTTCGAACGGACAAGATAGGAATCTCTTCTCCATAGGCTTCCTTCGAATTGACCTCGTCTTCTTCATCCGTGATCAATTGAATCAAGTCACCTTCACCGGCAAACTCGCCGTTCATTAAATTATGGAATAAAGAGTTTTCGAATTGGCTCATATAGACAGATTGACAGCCTGCTGTCAGGATATTACTAAAATAAAGAAAGAACCTGGACTAGATCCAAGTTCTTTTCTAAGATTCAATTGAAATGCCAAACGGGGAGTTGGCCAATTTGACAGCCTGATTAAAAGATCAGTTTGAGGATATCGTTACCGATAGCAAAGACCATCAAACCGAGCAAAATGACCATTCCTACCTTTTGCGCATATTCCAAAAACTTGTCAGAAGGTGCACGGCCAGAGACCATTTCATAAAGCAAAAACACCACGTGTCCACCATCTAGAGCTGGTATCGGAAGTAGGTTCATAAAGGCCAAAATCATGGAAATCAAGCCTGTGATACTCCAAAACTTCACCCAATCCCATTGGTTGCCATAAATTTTGGCCATGCCAATTGGACCACTTACGTTTTTGGTAGACACCTCGCCAGTAAACATTTTGCCCAAGGCTTTCGCATTCACGATCACCGCTCCAAAAGCACGAGAAGTACCGCGTGAAAAGGCTTCCATAAATCCATACTCTCTTCGTACGGGCTCCAAAAGCGGTTTGACAGCAATGCCAATTCTAGCATCAGCAGAAACAGGAACACTCAAGGTATCTAGCTGAGCTCCACGTCGACGAACCAAGGATACGGATTGATTTTTTACCTGCTGCAAGGCAGCCTGCATCTCATCAAAATAGCTGATTGGTCTTCCATTCACCGCGATGATTTGATCTCCCGCCGCAATGCCCATTTTCTCAGCGCCTGTACCTGGATCCACTGCACCTACTTCAAATGGAAAGCGAACTGCAATAAACTTGCTGAAGGCTTCTTCCGAGTTGAAGCTATTGATAAACCCTTTTGGGATTTCAACTTTGATTTTTTCGCCTTGGCGATCGACGGTGTAGTAGCCGTTTTCACTCAAGAGTGCCGAGCCGCTACTCAATTCACCGATGCTTTGGTAAGGCTGTCCATTGACATCCAACACCTTGTCACCTGTCTTCAATCCAATGGCTTCACCATATTCGTAAGCCACGATTCCATTTTCAATGACCTGATCACGAGAGAAGTAGGTTTCTCCGTTGGAGTACACCAGCGTCACGAAGATGATAATTCCCGTGATCACGTTGACGATAATTCCACCCAACATGACGATCAGACGCTGCCAGGCTGGCTTGGCGCGAAACTCCCAAGGTTGTGGTTCAGAGGCCAGCTGGGCAGTGTCCATGGACTCATCCACCATCCCTGAAATCTTCACAAAGCCCCCAAGCGGGATGGCCCCGATGGAATATTCGGTATCACCCCATTGAAATCCTGCGATTTTTGGAGGAAATCCGATGGAGAATTTTTCTACGCGCATGCCAAAAAGTTTGGCGGTAAGCAAGTGTCCCAACTCATGAAGTCCCACAAGGATTGACAATCCTAGGAGCAGTTGGCCCACCATAATTAAGGTTTCCATTTAGTTTCTTGACTTAAGTAAATTTTCTGTGAATTCTCTAGCACTACGATCGGTTTCAATGTAGTCCTCCAACTGAGGACGAGCAATAAACTCCGATCGGGATAAGGTTTCTTCGATCAAATCGGACATTTCCAAAAAGCCTACTTGCTGCTTGAGGAAGGCTGCCACTGCTATTTCATTGGCCGCATTCAACACACAAGGCGCATTGCCTCCTGCCGCTAGGGCATCGTAGGCAAGTTGCAGGTTTCGGAAAGTCTTCAAATCGGGTTGTTCAAAGGTCAATTGTGGGTAGTTGGCAAAGTTGAACCGCTCAAGGTTACTCTTCAAGCGATCGGGATAACTGAGTGCAAACTGGATAGGGATACGCATATCGGGTAAACCAAGTTGCGCTTTGATCGACCCATCTTCAAATTGAACCAAGGAATGAATGATACTTTGGGGATGCACCACCACCTCAATCTGCTCTGTTTTGAGACCAAAAAGCCATTTGGCTTCAATGACTTCCAAGCCCTTGTTCATCAAGGAGGCAGAATCAATGGTGATTTTTGCACCCATGTCCCAATTGGGATGCTTGAGCGCCTGCTCACGGGTAACCGTCTCCAAATAGGTCCGGTCTTTCCCCCGAAAGGGCCCACCTGAAGCAGTGAGGATGATTTTTTCGATGGGATTGTGAAACTCTCCCACCAAACATTGGAAAATAGCCGAATGCTCGGAATCTACAGGATAGATATTGACCCCATGCTGCTTGGCAAGTGCGGTAATCAACTCCCCTGCCACAACCAAAGTCTCCTTGTTGGCTAGGGCAATCTGCTTGCCGGCACGGATGGCATGTACGGTAGGAATCAAGCCGGAATACCCAACCAGCGCGGTCAACACCACGTCGATGGTTTCCATTTCTACCACTTGGGCAATCGCTTTTTGGCCTGCAAAGACCTTGATTGGCGCCGAAGCCAAGGCTTCTTTGACCTTGGAATAATTCGCCTCATTCCCGATCACTACAGCATTGGGAACAAACTCCAAAGCCTGTTGAATCAACAAGTCGGCATTATTTTGGGCAGTAAGAACCTCTACACTAAAGTTTTCAGGATGCTGACGAATGACATCCAAGGTCTGAGTTCCAATACTTCCTGTGCTTCCAAGAAGTGCTACACGCTTGATTGATGTCATTTAGGTGATGCTATAAAAATTAAAACCCAGTTCCGAGAAGAAGGTTGGGGTGTGAACTGACAAAATTACCAATTGGACTGAATTTCTAGGTACATCTCGTCAGATTTTAGCGCTTGGGCTAATTTTTGTTTGGATTTTTTTATGTAAAATTTTCAGAAAATAGCAGCAGCAAACTAAGAATCACTCGTTTACACCGAAAATAAAATCCGGATATGCTTCACTCCAAAATCCAATCCATCGGAATTCCCTTTCTAGCAGGTCTAGCTGGCGCAGCCTTATGGATTACTTTTATTACGAATCCAGAGTCCCCTACACCCTCTACCGCTGTACGAAGCTTGCCTTCTCAATTTACCTCCCTCTCTTCTGAAGGCATGGGCCTTCCGCCGGAATCCTTCGTAGAAGCCTCCCAAAGTAGTACGGGTTCTGTCGTTTTTATTAAAAACTTCAGCGGCACAGATTACCGTCGCTACAGCATGTTTGATTACTTTTTTGGCACTACTCCCAGCCAACAGGTAAGTACAGGTTCAGGTGTAATTTTCTCCAAAGACGGCTACATCCTGACCAATGCCCACGTCATCGATGGAGCGGAAACCTTGGAAGTGGTCCACCAGAAGCAAACCTACAAGGCGAAGTTGGTGGGAACGGACAAAAACACGGACATCGCCGTATTGAAGATTGAAGCACAAAATCTGCCCGAAATCAAGTTGGGGTCCAGTAGAACCCTCCAAATCGGGGAATGGGTGCTTGCGGTAGGCAATCCCTTCAACCTTACTTCCACAGTGACAGCAGGTATCGTCTCTGCCAAGGAGCGGCAAATCAATATCCTGGGCGGTGATTTTCCCTTGGAAAGTTTCATCCAAACCGATGCTCCCATCAACCCAGGAAACTCAGGCGGGGCCCTGGTGAATGTGCGCGGGGAACTGGTGGGGATCAACACCGCCATCCTATCTCGTACGGGTTCCTACACCGGTTATGGATTTGCCGTGCCAGTAGATGTGGCTGTGAAGGTGGCCAATGACCTGATCCAACATGGAGAAGTTCAAAAGGCCATTCCCGGTGTCGAAGTGTCCGAAATCACCCCAGAATTGGCCAAAGAAATGGCTTTGAATAATTTGGAAGGGGTGGTAATCACTCGAATTCTGAAAAGTGGGGCAGCAGAGAAAGCTGGCTTACAAGCCAATGACCTGATCACGCAAATTGGAGATTGGAAAATCACCGGAAAGGGGAGTTTTGAGGAAGCCTTATCCTATTACTATCCTGGAGACAAGGTAAATGTAGGCTTTCAGCGAGGGGGCAAACTTGAGGTAGCATCGCTAACTCTTCAAAACCTAGAAGGCGGCACAGGCATCAGCAAGCGGGAGTTTTACTTTTCGGAGGTGCTCGGTGCTCGACTCGAATCCATCAATGCCATTGACAAGGATCGCCTCATACTCACCTATGGGGTAAAGATTACCTCTTTGACCAATGGATACCTCAGCGACCTCGGTTTTCGAGAAGGATTTGTGATCACCCACATCAACGAGATGCCGGCCAAAGATCCTAAAGCACTGGGTCCCTACTTGGAGAAATTCAGTGGGCGATTGGTATTGGAGGGAGTGGCACCTAATGGGCAACCCTTTACTCAAAGTTACCAGGTGAGGTAAGGAAGTCTACGGCTGACAGTCCACTGTCCACGGCTCACCTATACTGGACTTCAACTCCTGTTTTCTTGCCTTTACGTAAAAAAGTTTGTGCGTATTAAAAACAAGGCCTGAAGCACACCACAATCTGCTGTGGACGGTCGACTGTGGTCTGTTGACAATTTGATCAATTCAAAATGAAATAAATCCGCGTGTTTTTTCTAATTAGATCTGTGTAAAAAAAAAGGTTTGTTATCGGAATAGAAATCCAGAAGGCCCTCGTCCAACTATCAGTTTGTTGACTTCCGCTCCGGATTTTTGGTAGACTACTACCTCCCCATTACCTTGGAATCCCTTGGCATTGGCTAGATAAATTTGCTGAGCATCGGAGTCGTAGCCGATTCCATAAAAGCCCGATCCTTTTTTCCAATCGGACACCAAAGTACCTGAGCCAACAGTAACTACAGAAATCCCGTCTTGGTAATCTGGCCAGCCCGAACTCGTCAACACATAGAAGGTGTCGTCATCTCCTTTGGCGATTCGGCCTGTGGCCTGCGCGATGGGAAAGGTGCGAATGTTTTTTTGGCTTAGTCCACTTTTGGAAATGGATACGAAATATACCTTTTGCGCATCGTAACAAAATACCCAAAGGTCCCCATTCAATTCGAAAAACTGAACCGGCTGCCCAGGCATTTCCAAGGTTTTGAAGGGCAGTTCGGCGTTGGCATCCAGCACCTCTACCTTTTTGCCTTCCGAACCCGCTACAAATACATACGATCCAAAGGCATAGAGGTCTTCAGGTTTGCTGGAAACAGGGATTTTTTTCTTCACTACTCCCCCGTCCAAACCTTGCACCACCGCCACGTAAGAGGAGGGCGTGTTGTAATTGGCATCGTAGGGCCCATAATCCGAAATAAACAACTTGCCACGAGCAGTAGCGACCGATCGGGGTTGGTCCAGACCCTTATCCACTGCTCCTATCGATTTAAAATCTCCAGGCTGTACCACCTCCACTTTACCCGTGTTAGCCACCAAATACAACTGGTCCTCCTCCAAGACCAGGTCCTCCAACAACCCCGCAAAATGCCGCCCATTGGCTTTTTCAAATACCGAGGGAGTGAGCGTCCCAGTACTTGGGTCTAGATGAGTTACCTCTCCGTCATTGGCTCCAAAAGCCCCTTCGTTTAGGATCAGAATTCCGGTATCGTATACCCCAAGTGGGCGCTCATCGGTCGTGGGATCGCATGCTGAAAAAGTCAAGGCCAACAAGGATAATGCAAGGAAAGACTTACTGAATTGGATCATAGGGTAAGCGTTAAATTGAGTTGGTAAGATCGTTCGGGCATGGCCCGTAGGTAGAGTACTTGGT
>JAXISU010000081.1:0-7136 GCA_034680425.1 Cyclobacterium sp. | reverse complement strand
CACCCCAGTAGTCCTTGCCCACGAGTACGATTGGAAACCGTCCAATCTTGTTGGTTTGGATGAGGGTGAGTGCTTCAAAAAACTCGTCTAGCGTACCAAATCCTCCGGGGAGCACGACAAATCCTTGGGAGTAGCGAACAAACATGACCTTACGCACAAAGAAATAATCAAAATTGAGCAGCTTATCTCGGTCGATGTAGAGGTTGTTAAACTGTTCGAAGGGCAGCTGGATGTTGAGTCCCACGGATTTTCCTCCTTCTGAGAAGGCGCCTTTATTTCCTGCTTCCATGATGCCTGGACCTCCTCCGGTGATCACCCCATAGCCATGGCGTACGAGTTTGGCGGCGATTTCTTCGGCGATTTTGTAGTAGGCATGGTCTCTGGGAGTACGGGCTGAACCAAAAATAGTGACACAGGGGCCGATTTTGGCCAACTTGTCAAAGCCCTCGACAAACTCAGACATCACCTTAAAGATGGCCCAGGAGTCGGCACTTTTGATTTCGTTCCAATCCCGTTCTTTAAAGGCATTTCGGATCTGTTCTTCCGAATTTTCAGCTTCTTGCTCAGTCATTTGATTCCTTATTTTTGATTCAAGAATACGATTCCCAGGCAGTAAAGATGGGGAATTTTAAAAAAATCAGTACAAGTGACTGATTTAGAGTAGAAAAAAATCAAGTTGCATTCTTAGCCAAATACCCAAAAGGCCTGTTAATTTTGTTCGGTAACTAGATCGAGATGAATCTTTTTGAAAAGGCGCAGGCGGTAGAAGGGCTTTTTGTAGAGTTGGAGGAGCAATCCAAGCAATTCCACGAAGAGGCGGGGATGGGATGTATTTCGGGTTGCGGCTTTTGCTGCTCCAATCCAGAGGTGCCTGCCTCGGCCTTGGAATTTTTGCCACTAGCCTTTGATTTGTACGAGAAGGGGAAGGCTGAGGAGCTAGCTGCTCAGCTTGCCGCAGACAAATCCAAGGGGGTTTGCGTGGTGTATCGTGCACAGTCTGCCGATTTGAGTAAGGGATTTTGTGGCAACTATGCCAAGCGAGGCCTGATCTGTCGTGTATTTGGGGCCTCTGCTCGAAAAAACAACAAGACCAATCTGAAGGAATTGATCACCTGCAAATTGCTCAAAGCAGAACGGCCAGAAGCCTTCAAAGAAGTGACCTCCCGCATCAATGCCGATTTGGACATTCCTTTAGCTCCGGCCTACTATACCCGCTTAAAGGACGTGGATGAAGCGCTCTCGGCCTTGCATCCAGTTAATGAAGCGATCTTGTTGGCCTTGGAGCTTGTGCTGCGGTACCAGTACTACCAGGAGGGGGAAAAATAAGGAAGGCCTTCCTTTTTCAGTCGGCTCTTTTTTAAGTATATTCGGTGATTCTAATGAGCCCTTTTCCCAACAAAAATTTTCGGTATGTTGAATTTTGCTGAGATCTTACAGACGATCAAATCCCTGATCGAAACGAAAATCGAACTCGTCAAGTCAGATATTCAGGACCAATTGGTCGGAATGCTTTCTCGTCTGATTTTATTGGTGTTGATTGGCTCCATATTGTTGGTGGCGGGGCTATTTCTTTCTTTGTCCCTTGCCTTTTACATCAGTCAGGTCACCCAAAGCCCATACTTTGGATTCTTGGTGGTGGCGCTGGGGTATCTGATTGTAGTGATCTTCTTGTACCTGACTCGGGATTCTCAGGGCTTTCAGCAGCAGGTGAATACCTCGCTGAAGAACTTTATTTTTAATTCAACGAAAGGAAAAAAACTCCAATGAGTAAGGAACTTGAGAAAAAATCAGAAGAGCTGGAGCAGGCGCTAGCCAAGCAGCTCAATGTCTTCAAAAAAGGTTCTGAGGACTGGGTGAAAGTAGGTGCTGTGGTAGCGGTCAGCGCATTGGTCGTCTATGGTGTCGTGCAGCTGACCAACAAAAAGAAAGCAAAAAACACCGACAAGGCTTTAGAGGTGTTGGAGCGTGAAGGATTGCTCAATCCAGAATTAAAGGAGCGAATTACACAGCCTAAGCAATCTTCGCTGTGGACTGGACTAGCTCAAAAAGTTCTTTTCCTGGGCCTTGCGCTAGCGAAGGACAAGCTTTACGAACAATTTTTTGCTGGGGAAGAAAAAACGGTAGAGAAGAAGGAAAATAGTTGAGGTTTTACAAACCTCGAATGCTTAAAAAAACTAAAAACCTTCGAGGTCTTGGAGACCTCAAAGGTTATACATTGATCAGCGACTCTCTTCTACGCATTTTGCCGGCAGGCACCCCATACATCATCTTAAATCTTCGGCAGAAATAAGCGGTGTCCTTGTAGCCCACTTCCTTGCCGATGGTACGGATGGATTTTTTGGTGGTGCGAAGTAAATCCACCGCCGCTTCTAGGCGCTGGTATTCGATGTAGTCCTGTGGATTGATGCCTGTGAGCATCTTAAAGTATTGGCCCACATAGTCCTCCGATACATTGGCGATTTTGGCAAGCACCTTGTTGGAGAGGTCACCCCCGATATTGCTCTTGATGTAGTTGAAGAGGTCGATCAAGCGTGGGTCCTTGAAGTAGGTCGCATTTGTGGATAGCTCTTCGGTGAAGAGGCGATTCTTCAGAATGTGTCGAAGCAATTCAATCACCAGTACTTCGGTAAGCGATTTTAAGCTGCGCTCCTTGCCCACTCCTGTATTTTCGATTTCCTTCATCAGGTCCTCTACCAAGGTAGTGATCCGGTCATTGAAGCGAATGATAAAGGGAGGAATGTCTAGGGAGTTGAAAAAGTTGACTACGTCAAAAACTTTGGATTCGAACTGGAATAGCGAAATGCAGTCTTCTTCCGCAGATTTGATTTCCTTGTAGCTGATGCTCTGCAAGTGTTTTCTTTTGGTCTCCGCAAATTGCTCGCCGGTAGCTTCTTGTTTTGATGTTTTATTTCCGAAGGTGAGGGTGGTTTTACGGTCTTTGGGTAGGAAAATTACCTCCCCCTCATTGACTAGCTCTTGGTCTTCGCCAAACTTCAAGCTGCCATGATGGAGCAAGAGGAGGGTGTTTTCGTTTTCTTGATAGTTTAAAACCGTAATCGGTTTTTCGATTTTGTAGTTGCTGCCTTTCAAAAAGCGAACCTGAACCGATTCAATGACTTTGTTGTAATACTCCATAGCCGAATAAAAATTTATGCTTAAAAATATGATTTTTCTAATTACAAAAATGCATTTTAGAATTAAAAAATTACGAACACTAAAAAAAAGGGAGTAATTTTTGTCTAATTACCCCCTTCGTACTGGTATTGTAGTTTATTTCAAGACGTTTCTTGAAATTACGATGCGTTGAATTTCAGAAGTGCCTTCGTAGATCTGCGTGATTTTGGCATCTCGCATGAGTCGTTCCACATGGTATTCCTTCACATAGCCATAGCCTCCATGTACCTGAACTGCTTCAATGGTCACATTCATGGCGACTTCGGATGCGTACAATTTGGCCATAGCCGAAGCCTGTGCATAATCCTCTCCTTGGTCCTTGAGCCAGGCAGCTTTGAATACCAGAAGTCGGGCAGCCTCTATTTGGGTAGCCATATCGGCCAACTTGAACTGAATCGCTTGGTGCTGGCTGATGGGCTTACCGAAGGCCTTTCGTTCCTTGGAGTAGGCCAATGCCAGTTCGTAAGCTCCAGAAGCAATTCCTAGTGCTTGGGCGGCAATCCCGATTCGTCCACCATTGAGAGTTTCCATAGCAAAAGTGAACCCAAATCCTTCTGCTCCGATGCGGTTTTTGACCGGAACCTTGACATCTGTGAACATCAGCGAGTGGGTATCCGAACCGCGAATCCCTAGTTTATCTTCCTTCTTGCCCACCACAAATCCATCCCATCCTTTTTCCACAATAAAAGCAGAGATTCCCTTGTGCCCTTTGCTTGCATCCGTTTGGGCGATGACCAGGTAGATGGAGGCGGAGGAGCCGTTGGTGATCCAGTTTTTGGTTCCATTCAGGAGGTAATAATCCCCTTCGAGGGTAGCAGTAGTTTGCTGTGAGGTGGCATCCGATCCTGCCTCGGGCTCGGACAAGCAGAAAGCTCCAATTACTTCGCCTGTGGCCAATTTGGTTAAGTAGGTTTGCTTTTGCTCTTCGGTTCCGAATTTTTCCAATCCCCAGCAGACCAAGGAATTGTTGACGGACATGGATACGGATGCGGAGGCATCAATTTTGGAAATCTCCTCCATGGCGATGACATAAGAGAGGGTATCCATCCCTCCACCGCTGTAGGCTGGGTCCACCATCATCCCCATGAATCCAAGGGCTCCCATTTTTTGTATTTGTTCTTTTGGGAAACGGGCTTCGGTATCCCGTTCGATCACTCCAGGGAGTAACTCATTTTGGGCAAAATCACGAGCAGCTTCCTGTACGGCAAGTTGTTCTTCAGTCAGTTGAAAATTCATAAAATAAATTTGGGTTTACTTCTACAAATGGAATGAAAAAAGAAAAGGGACGCAAGTCCCTTTTCATCTAAGCATGAGTTGGATTAATCTCTATTTCCAAAGAAAACAAAGATGTAATAGGCTAGGGTAACCAAAGAAGCCATGGCTGCCACCAAGTAGGTGCGGGCAGCCCAATTGAGGGCATCCTTGGACATGGCGTATTCTGAAGGAGTGACCACGTTGCGGTTTTGTACCCAAGCCAAGGCACGGTTGGAAGCATCAAATTCCACAGGAAGTGTCACCAAAGTGAACAGGGTCATGATGGAATAGGAGCCTACGACCAAATAGCCAATGAATTCGTAAGGAAGTCCCAAGGCAAATCCACCAAACAAGGAAGCAATCAAAACAAAATTCAAGACCTTGCTGGAGATGTTTTGAATAGGAACCATTGCAGAGCGCATGGTCAACCAAGAATAGGCAGTGGCATGTTGTACCGCGTGACCACATTCGTGTGCCGCTACTGCAGTAGCCGCCGC
This sequence comes from Cyclobacterium sp., assembly GCA_034680425.1. Lineage (GTDB taxonomy): Bacteria > Bacteroidota > Bacteroidia > Cytophagales > Cyclobacteriaceae > Algoriphagus. The sequence continues at coordinate 2,211 of JAXISU010000081.1, read as the reverse complement.
ATTTCTACCATAGAATACATCTGGAGAAAGGTTGACCGTTTTGTCTGCCGGATTGTAGTGGTCTGTCAATTGGCCTTCTACACAGGTGACGCGTACGTTATTAATGTTGTGATCAGCAAGCATCAGCTTGGCAATCTCCTCCCCGGATAGGTTGGCCTGTAGCGGGGTTTGGGAATACAACTTGAATTTGCTTTTCAGCCTGCTGCTAACCACAAAACCGAGGATAGCAAATACAACGACAATTAGGATAATCATATCTAGTTTATTTTTAACTGGGTGTAGTTACGAAATTAAGAAGTTAAAGGTTTTTTCCAAGCGGGAGTTTTCAACATGAGTATCCAGCTGATGAGTCCCACTCCGATTACCAATAGCATTTGGGTGCCGTGAATGATTGCTGCAAATATTTTGCCATCGGCTTCAGGAACACCAAAAACGACCAAAATATAGGCTACCAAGGCATGGAAAGTGCCAATTCCTCCTTGAACAGGTGCTATCATGCCAATAGTTCCCATTACCATCACCAAGAGCACTTGGCTGCCCGACAAATTGGCAGCCGACTCGATGCCTTGTGAGACGGTATACATGGTTAGGAAGTAGATAATCCAAATCGCTACTGAGCTCAACCAGAAACCGAGGGGATTTTTGAGGGTTTTGATGGCAAGCACGCCAGAAAGCAGCTGTCTGAAAAAGAGTTGCAGCTTGTTGACAAAGCCATGGTTGCGGTATTTTTTACCCAAGAAGTAAAGCAACAGGAGGAAGGCGACTCCTCCACCAAGAAGTAGGGGAAGTTGCCGAAGTAGGGAGCTAGTTAATGCGGAAATATCCACCAGTTGACCTGCTAGGGAGACAAACAGTTGGCTTTCGAGCAGGAAGGCAAGGAAAAAGGTGGTGGCCATAAACAGGAGGTCCACGCTTCGTTCGACGAGCACGGTGCCAATGGCTTGGCCTATGGGAATGCCGTTATTTCGCGTCAATACGGTACAACGAGCCACCTCTCCAGCTCGAGGAATGAGGAGATTGACTAGGTAACCCACCATTACAGCGTGGTAGGCTCGATTGGAAGTGACGGGGGCTTGATCTCCTTCCTGACGGAAAAGTAGGGCCCAGCGCCAACCCCGAAGCCAGTATCCAGCCCAGGCAACGACTAGGGAGGTGCCAATCCAAAACCAATTGCTGGAAGCCAGCTGCGTTTGGAGGCTGTCAAATTCAATATCTCGGTACAAAAACCAAAAAATCCACAGGGCTATTCCCAGTGAGAGGGCCACTTGTAGGATTTGTTTGATTTTGGGATGCATTGTCAAAAGACTTGGTTTTTATCGTCAGGAAATACCAGGATAGGCTGGTGCGTTTTGGCTTCTTCGGGGCTCATGCCCGCATAGGCGATGATGATCACCACGTCTCCAACAGCCGCTTTTCTGGCTGCGGGACCATTGAGGCATACTGTCCCAGATCCCCGCTGTCCTTTGATGACATAGGTTTCGAGGCGCTCCCCATTGTTGACATTGACCACCTGTACTTTTTCATTTTCAAAAAGCTGTGCTGCATCCATCAGGTTTTCATCGAGAGTGATGGATCCCACATAATGCAATTCAGCCTGGGTGATTTTCACCCGGTGGATTTTTGATTTTAAGAGTTGGAGTTGCATGGTTTAGTTTTCGCAGCACGAAATTAAGGAATAATGGGCAAGTTATCGATCAATCTCACCGGGCCTACATAGGCAGCGATGCAAAGCGATCTTGCGTCCTCTTGCGTAAACGTGTCAAAAATTTCAAATGTTTCAGGATTCAGAAGAGCAAAGTATTCCAATTTAGTATTTGCGACATTGGAAAAGCTCTCTTGGGTGTCCGCTAGCACTTTAGTCCAAGGTTCTCCCGCCAGCAATCGTTCCTTAGCCTGAGTCAGACAGGTATATAAAAGCAGCGCTTGCTGACGCTCCTCTGAATTGAGGCGCATATTTCGTGAGGACATGGCTAGTCCATCTTTTTCCCGGCGGGTAGGCACCACTTCGATACTTAGGTCAAAGGAGAGGTCCTGAACTAGGCGCTTGATGACGGCTACTTGCTGCAGGTCTTTTTGACCGAAAAAGGCTCGAGAAGGCTGGATGAGGTGAAAGAGTTTGGAAACCACAAGTCCTACCCCATTGAAGTGGCCTGGGCGAAATGCCCCTTCAAGGACATGTTCGAGGTCTCCAAAATCAAATCGCAAGTGGGT
>JAXISU010000080.1:0-7184 GCA_034680425.1 Cyclobacterium sp. | reverse complement strand
CTTCTTCCCAATAGACTTTAGCCGTTGGGGGAAGTTGAAAAGCGGGATAGTTTTCAGTCGCTTCGACACGATCTAAGACACGATGTGAAACCTGCTGGTTTTGGGCATACCGGAGGGTCCGCTCCCAAAAGCCCTCTACACCATGCTTGGACCAGGGATTTACTCCTGAATCCAAAAGAATTCCACCTGTTTTGGTACGAATCTTCTTTCCAGAAAGGGCTTCCAGTTCCGCCCAAATCTCATGGGAACGCTTGGCCAAGGCAACATATTCCTCCCCTTCACCCACTGCCAATCTAGTAATGCGTGTTTCCCCATGGCTAGAACCCAGGGTATGGGGCGGTTCAAATTGATCTATGCCCAAGGCAGATATCCCTCGCTTGCTCAATTGGTAAAGGGTAGCGCTACCTACTGCCCCCAAGCCAACGACTACCACGTCATAACTAGCTGTTTCCATAGGGCCATATTACTACAAAAAATAAAGGAATGAAAAAGTGGAGGGAGGAGAAGTACGCGGGCTAGCCTAAAGCTCCTTTACTGGATCTACCTGTGCTGCAATCCAGGCAGGACGCCAAGAAGCTGCTAGGGTAATCGCTATTACGGCCAAACTTATCCAGGCCAAATCAGGCCAATGCACCCGTACGGGATAGGCATCCACTACCCCGGAAGCAATCCCGAGGGAAATCAGACCAAATTTCTCTTGAGCTCCCACTAAAAGAAGCCCCAAAACCAGCCCCAAAAGGGCTCCAGAAAAGGCAATCAAGGCTCCTTGCTTCAAGAAAATGCCACGAATCAGGGAGTTTTTAGCACCCATGGACTTCAGTACTGCCAGGTCCTTTTTCTTTTCAATGGCCAGCATACTCAAGGAAAAAAAGATATTGAAGGAGGCCAGAGCCAGAATAAAGGTGAGCGTGAGAAACACAAATAGCTTTTCCAGTTTGACCGTTCGAATCAGGGTAGCATGCTGCTCATCTGCATTTTTCACTGCAAAATCAGGCCCCAGTTGTGCCTGAACTGCTTTCTGCACGCTAGCTATGGAATATTCTGGGTCTACCTTTAGTTCGAGAGCCGTACGCTTTGGACCGTAACCAAGGAGTTCCTTAAAGAAATCAAGGCGAACGAGGACGTATTCGTTGTCTACACCCTGTTCGATGCTAAAAAACCCTCGGGGCTCCACCTGCCCAGATGCATACAATTGATTTGGATCCAGAGAAGCAGCGGATTTTGGCGCTTTGGGATAGTAGATATTCAGGACGGAGTTGATATCGTCTAAATTGGCGGATAGTGCAAAGGCCACTCCTCTTCCTAGAAGTGCGCCGGGACGCAAGCTATCCCCCAAGGTCGTATCTCCCCAAAAATACCCTTTCGAAAAACGGTTGTGTTCAAAGTAATTGTCGGATACCGCCTTCACTCGGGCTACATGCTGGCTGCCTCGGTATTCAAGTAGGGCATTATCCTCGATGACCTCCGTGATGACTTCCACTCCTTCTACCTGTCGGAGGGCTTTTAGCCATTCCTCGGTGATCTCAAAACTTTTTCCAGAGGTGGGGGTGACCTGAAGTTCCGAATCAAAACTTGAAAAAAGCCCGCGAATCAAATCCTCTAAGCCATTGAACACAGACATCACTGCCACCAGGGCCATCGTGCTGATGGCCACACCCACCATCGAGATCAGGGAGAGGATGGTGATGAAGTTTTGCTTCTTCTTGCTGCGAAAATACCTTCCGGCAATAAAAGAACTGGTGTTCACGGATAAAGCGAATTTTAATCCTCTTCCTCCTCCTCTTCTTCTGGAGCAGGGGGGATGTGTAGGTCTGAAATCACCTTGTCCATGTGCTGGGCATAGGTGGCAGATTCATCTGAAAAGAATGCCAATTCGGGGATTACACGAACTGACTTACCGATACGTTTGGCCAAGGCATGACGTATTTCTTTTTTGTGCGCATTTATTTCATCAAAACTTGCCTTTGGATTGGGCAGCAAAAAACTGAGGTAGGCTTTGGCAAATCCCAAATCCGGACTCATCATGACCCGCGTAATCGTCACTAGCGTAGACCCAACCAAGTGTTTGGCCTCTTTTTGAAAAATGTCGCCCAGTTCTTTTTGAATTAACTTGGCATATTTTAATTGTCTTTTGCTTTCCATCTGAAGTATTTATGATGCAAATTTAGCGAAATACTTGGGCATGCTTTAATTTCGAGTCAAAACCAATTCTACCCCATCCACCTTGTTCAGTTTTTTTAGAGTAAACGACCCCTTTCGCCTTGTTGGAATACTGCTTTATGTGGTCTTATTCTCTGTAATCTCTTGGGTTTTTTTCTCATTTCCAAGTACTACACCTACCCTCATGTGGATGGTCTTAGGGGAGCGCCTCAGTGAGGGGCATTTGCTCTATGTAGATGTGATCGACGATACAGGGGCCCTATCTGCTGGAGTATTTACTGGCCTTCACCTCCTTTTTGGCAGAAGTGAGTTTGCCTATCTTTTTTTAGGGAAAATTTTGGCCTTGTTCCAGATTTACTACTGGAACAGTACCCTAATCAAGTACCGCGTATTTGACGAAAACACCTACTTGCCCGCCATTGTCATGGCTGCCTTGTTTCATTTTTCATTTGATCTGATGTACCTATCCCCAACACTTCTAGGGAGTACATTTTTGTTATTGGCATTTGGACAGCTTTTTTCTCATACGGTCCTTCAAAAAGAAAGTAGTGAATCCACCCTCCTCATTGGGATTTATGGGGGTCTTGCAACTGGCTTTCATTGGAATTTTGTCTTCTTTCTTCCCTTCCTAATCTTTACAGGATTGGCAATTTCTAGCTTTACAGTACGTCAACTTTTTCTGTCTATCATGGGATTTTTACTGCCCATCTTACTCATTTTGGTGTTTTACTTTTGGAACGATGGCCTAGAACAAGCCCTACAGGTTTGGCCAATAGTCTTTACTTACCCCAACTACGCATACCAGCCTTACCTCAGTTGGCTCGCCCCAGGCGCACTCCCATTGGTACTTGCTCTCGCTGGCTATTTAATTAGTTCCTTTTTTCGAGGGGCTACCATCAACCAACAAAAGCAACGGCAACTAATTCTCATCTGGCTCCTGTTTTCAGCAGGCTTGTTTTTTCTTGTTAAAAACACCGCCTCCTACCAGTTGGTCGTGTTCCTGCCTGCATTGAGCTATTTTATTTCCCAGTTTTTTCTTCATTTCAGCTGGGCACTTCTCCTTAGACCCGCATTTTTTGGGTTAGTACTAGCTTTACCTCTTTGGGGGATGAACTATTGGAAGGAACGAGCTGCTGTAGATACTACCTACTTTGTAACATCCACCTACGAAACAGATCAACTCAATCCAATTGGACTGATGATTTTGGAAGAGGACCCCTCCCCTTACCTCACCCACTCCTTGGACGGGCCCTTTTTGAACTTCCACATGTCTGAGAGTTACCTCAAGCAGGAGAAAACCTTGCAACAAAAAGCACAGGTATTTCAAATGATTCGACTCCAACAGCCTGAACAAGTCTTTGACAAGAAGGGTCACTTTAAAGCTCTTTTAGAGGAACTGCCTGCACTCAAAGAATTCTATACCGAAGTCAAGCCTGGCATCTATTCCAAAAAATAGTCCCTCCACATGAAAAATTTTCTCCTCCAATTCCTCGCTTTAAGTACATTAAGCCTTTTGGGGATGAGCTGTGCGACCACTGCCCAACTCAGCCCTCCCACTAGCGCATCCCTGAGTGGAAGCTCTCGAATCCAGCCCCTAACAGAAAAAGAAAAACTTCGTTGGTCCCATTTGGACCCCATCCAAGACACTGTTCCTGGAATGAGCGTGGACCGTGCCTATGCTGAAGTAGTGAAGAAAAGAAAAGGGAGTCCTGTGGTAGTGGCCATCATTGACTCGGGAATTGACTTGGCTCATGAAGACCTCAAAGACCTGCTGTGGAAAAATCCGGGAGAGGTCGCGGGGGATGGACTCGATAACGATCAAAACGGCTACATTGACGATGTGCATGGGTACAACTTTCTTGGGGAATCCTACCATGAGCAAATGGAATTTGTGCGGATTGTATCCAAAAAATTGGGAGACTTCAATCTTCAGCAAAAGGCAAGTGCACACTTAGAACCAAAGTTGACAGAGGCAAAAACAGCAGTCCTACAGTACCAACAAATCGAACAACTCGTCAGTACGGCTCATCAAAACATTCAAAAAAAGCTGGGAAAGGAATCCTATACCTTAGAAGATCTTGAAAAATACCAACCTCAAAGTGCAGAAGAGGAGCAAGTACTCGGATTACTGACTCAGGTAATGGCTATGGGACAGGATATTCCTGCTGCATTGGCCGATTTACAGGAAGGGATTAACTACTACCAGTCGCAGTTGGAATAAAACCTCAACCTTGGCTTTGATGGAAGAAAGCCCGTAGGAGACAAACCCTACGATATCAAAGACTTGGGCTATGGCAACGGCAATCCAAGCCACCAACTCGAGGAAGAAAGCCACGGCACGCACGTAGCAGGGATTCTTGCTGCCAATCGTAACACTAAAAAAGGAGTAAAGGGAGTGGCTGAAAATGTAAAGTTGATGGCCCTCCGAACCGTTCCCGATGGAGACGAATACGACAAGGACATTGCCCTCGCCATTCGCTATGCAGTAGATCAGGGGGCCAAAGTGATCAATGCTAGCTTTGGTAAGAAATTTTCCCCCAATGCATCCTGGGTTCAAGATGCCTTGCGCTATGCCGCTGCCAAGGATGTGCTTTTTGTTCATGCAGCTGGCAACGATGGGCTCAATTTGGATCTTCCAGAGAACTCTAATTATCCAAATGACGCGTACAGCCTAAGCGGAACTCCTTCCGAAAACAATTACCTAAGCGTGGGCGCATTGACGCCATCCTATGGCCCGGACATGATTGCCTCTTTTTCTAACTATGGAAAAAAGGGAGTGGATCTTTTTGCTCCCGGAGATGAGATTTATTCCACGCTACCCAATTCGAAGTATGGAGTCGAAGGAGGCACCTCCATGGCTGCTCCTGCCGTTGCTGGTATGGCAGCTTTGATTCGTTCCCTTTATCCTCAACTTTCGGCTGTGCAGGTGAAGCGCATCATACTAGACTCAGGTCTATCCGTTCCCATGAAAGTTCGTGTAGGAGAGCAGGAGTTAGCCTTATCGGATCTTTGTGTGTCGGGCAAAATTGCAAACCTCTACACTGCCCTACTTCTTGCAGAACAGGTGGCTGGTAGAAAATAGAAAGAGATACATTGCGTTTTGAACAAAAAAAGGGTCTTGATGAATCAAGACCCTTTTTGATTTGTTAGGAACAAGCTATTTTATTCACCCGGCTTTGGTGCCTACCTCCTTCAAACGGGGTAGTTAAAAAGATTTCAACCAGTCGTTCTGCCAATTCATAGGAGATAAATCGAGCTGGTATGGCCAGCACGTTGGCGTCGTTGTGCTGTCGTGCCAGCGCTGCTAGTTCCTCGTTCCAGCAGAGTGCCGCACGGATCCCTTGGTGCTTGTTGGCGGTAATGGCTACCCCATTTCCACTACCACAAATCACAATTCCTAAATCACATTCTCCTGCTTCAAGGGCATTGGAAAGGGGATGTACATAATCTGGATAATCCACAGATGCCGTGGTCACTGGACCGAAATCTTTGACAGCATATCCAAGTGCAAGCAGATGCTGATGGAGCTGCTCCTTGTAGCCTACCCCTGCGTGATCCCCACCTAATGCGATTTGTAATGCCATGGTTTCAGTTATTCCGCATCCCGGTTTTGTTCCATTTCAGCTTCCCGTTGCGCTCGCTGTTTTTCCAAACGCTTCGCAATCAGAATCCCAACCTCGTACAAGACGAGAATCGGCATAGCAATCAATAGCTGGCTGATCACATCAGGTGGTGTAATGACAGCCGATACAATCAAAATCACTACAATGGAATGTCTTCTGTAGGATTTCAACATCTTGGAGGTCACCAAGCCGGACATCGACAAGAAGTAAACCACTACAGGTAGCTGAAACATAATGGCCGAAGCCAAGACCAACATAGACAAGGTAGACACGTAAGAGGTAATGTCAAATTCGTTCGCAATACTAGGATCCAACTGGTAGTTGGCTAGGAAGTTGATTGACATTGGGGTGAGCACATAGTACCCGAATAATGCTCCTGAAAGAAAAAGGAAGCTGACAAAGAATACCGCTCCACGTGCCGCATTTCGTTCCTTGGCATATAGCCCTGGGCTGATAAAACGCCACACTTCATAGAACAAATAGGGAAATGCTGCAATCAAGCCTACAACCATACTAGAAGTCATGTGCATGGAAAACTGGCCAGTCATCTGTCTACTTTGGATGGTAAAGGGCAAATCATTGATGCAGAGTGCAGGAATACCGAAGTAGTTTCCTAGATCACACAATACCCGGTAGGTCAAAAAATCAACTTTCGAAGGTCCTAGAATCAACACTCCAAAAACAAAGTCTTTAGCAATAAAAGCCGCAACGGAAAAAATAAGTACCGCAGATACAGAACGGAGTAAATGCCATCTTAAGGCTTCCAAATGGTCCAAAAAGGACATTCCGCCCTCTTCTTCGTCTTGGTATTGATCTAGTGCCACGTGGGTTGGGGAATATTAGTACAACGGAAATTTAACCATCCAAGCATTGACTTCAGCCTTGATTTGTGCAAGCGCAGCATCGTCAGCATGATTTTGAAGTGCTCTATCGATAAGGTCAACAATTTTTTTCATGTCTGCTTCCTTCAAACCACGGGTAGTCACTGCAGCAGTTCCTACACGCATCCCAGAAGTTACAAAAGGAGACTTGGTGTCGAAAGGCACCATGTTTTTGTTGATGGTGATGTCCACTTTTCCGAGGGTCTCCTCAGCAAGCTTACCAGTCAAGTCTTTGTTTCTAAGGTCAATCAACATGAGGTGATTGTCTGTACCACCTGAAATAAGCTTGTATCCTCTGGCTACAAACTCATCAGCCATCACGGATGCGTTCAATTTGACTTGAACGACATAATCCATGTACTCATCTGAAAGTGCTTCTTCAAAGGCAATCGCCTTAGCGGCAATGATATGTTCCAATGGTCCACCTTGCGTGCCTGGGAAAACACCCATGTCCAAAAGCGCTGACATTTTTCTGATTTCTCCTTTGGGAGTAGTCAATCCCCAAGGATTATCGAAGTCT
>JAXISU010000079.1:0-7192 GCA_034680425.1 Cyclobacterium sp. | reverse complement strand
TCAAGCCTGTTTTTTTTGAAATGCAAATTGATACTTAACGGGCATTAAAGCCACGCAACTTGATTTGGGTGAGCTTTCTTTTGGTGTCCAAAGGAAAATCCCCCTTCATCATCCATTCGTAATAGCCCGGCTCTTCTTTGAGTGCCTGCTCTATGGTTTTTCCCTTGTGCTTGCCAAAGTTAAATACTTCTTCTCCTTGCGAATTGAAAACAAAGCGACCTGCTAGATCCACCATTCGCTCGTTGACAAGGGAATGGATTTTTTTCATGTCATTTTCAAACACGCCGAGGGTATTTCCCTGTAGATCCATGGCCGTTTCGCCAAGGTAGCGCTCCACTTGCGCGCGAAATACATCCACTGTAGCCAGGGTGTCCGCCTCAGCACTGTGTGCATTTTCGAGTTTCTTCCCACAATAGAATTTGTAGGCCGCACTCAAGTTTCTTTTCTCCATCAAGTGAAAGATCTTTTGCGCGTCGAGTAAGTTGCGCTTGTCTAGGTCAAAGTCGATTCCTGAGCGAAGAAATTCCTCTACCAGCAAGGGAATGTCGTATTTCAATACATTGAAACCAGCCAAATCTGCCATTCCAATAAACTGAAAAACTTCCTGCGCAAGATCTTTGAAAAAGGGTTCGTTATTGAGGTCCTTGTCATACAACCCATGAATAAGCGAAGCTTCCAAAGGAATGGGAACGCCAGGATTTACCCGACGGGTATAGATTTGTTGCCCACCGTCAGGATTCAGTTTGACGATCGATATTTCCACAATTCGATCGGTAGATACGTTGGTACCTGTTGCCTCTAGATCAAAAAATGCGATTGAATTTTTAAGGTTGAGCTGCATAGGAAAGAAATTTTTGTTTGAGAGGTTCGAGGTTGAGGTTGTCGTAATTTCCCGAACTCATGAGTAGGAGGTTGGTATCGGTATATTCTTGCGAAAGTAGGTACTCACTCAAGGCGGCACTATCTGTAAACAGCATCAGGTCTTTTCGTTTAAATCCTTCGCGAAGCATTTCTTCGGACATCAGTTCCAATTTTTTCAAGGCTACCGCATGCGGATTGAGGTAAATAACTGCAGTATCCGCTTCATCCATGCTGTGCGCATAGTTGGGTAGGAAAGCTTTGTTGAGGGAAGAGTAGGTGTGAAGCTCCTGCACGGCTAGCAATCGGCGCTTGGGAAACTGATTTTTCACGGCATTCACCGTTGCCTTGAGTTTGGAGGGTGCGTGCGCAAAATCCCGGTAAAGAACCCCAGTTTCGTGTTGCACGATGATTTCTTGACGCTTGGCCGCACCCTTGAAACCTTGGATGGAGGCATAGAATTTCTCTCGAGAAAGTCCTAGCGCTTCGCAAATATGCAGGGCACCTTGTAGGTTTTGAAGGTTATGCTCTCCAAAAATTCCGATTTCCACTTCACCTTTTGAAGTGATTAGGCTGGTTTTTCCATTATGAATTTGGGAAGGGTGGGCTTGGTAGCCTATTTTTTCACCTTGACCTTGAGACTTTTCTGCTGCTTCCTTGACCAATGGATCCGCGCTGCAATAAATCAGGCTACCCAAGGCTGGGGTTCGGTCCATGAGCATGGAAAACTGCTTTTTGTAGTCCTCGAAATCTGGAAACACATTGAAATGGTCCCATGCGATGCCGCTGACCAAGAGGATGTCGTGCTTGTAATGAAAAAACTTTGGGGTACGGTCGATTGGTGAGGTAAGGTATTCATCTCCTTCAATGACGATGATGGGAGCATCCGATAGGCGAACCATCAAGTCGAAGCCTTCGATTTGTGCACCTACCAAGTAGTCGAAGTCCATGCCCTGATCCTTCAAAACATGCAAAATCATGGAGGTAATGGAGGTTTTTCCATGGCTCCCTGCAATGACTACTCTTCTTTTATCTTGACTTTGGTTGTAGATGAATTCTGGAAAGGAATAGACTGGAATCCCCAATTCCTGAGCACGGAGCAGTTCTGGGTTGTCAATGCGCGCATGCATTCCCAGCAGGATGCCGTCTAGTTGAGCATGAATTTTTTCTGGAAACCAACCTTGGGCTTCGGGTAGAATGCCTGCTTTCTGAAGACGAGTTTTGGAAGGTTCGTAGATTTCATCGTCGCTACCCGTTACTTGGTACCCTTTTTCCAAAAGAGCCAAAGCAAGGTTATGCATGACAGCGCCACCGATAGCAATGAAATGATACTGTTTCATAAGAGTTAATTCCTAGTTTTTTTACTAAGTCAAACTTAGGTAAAAAACCTTGCAGCGCGTGATTCAAAAAAGAATTGTTTTCCAATTGCATACCCAATTTCATTGAAAACACGTTTTTAGTAGCCTAAGTAGTTGCTCCAATTGGGTCAAAGATTTTCATATAAGCATCCCTTTTACTTTGTTGATAACTATGGGAAAAATTGTTTAAAACTCTTGCCTCCTAGCAGGTAAATTTGAATCATGACTGAAAACACCCCATCCGCTGGTCGCTACCGAAAAAAGCCTTCTTTTGATAATCCTACTAACTATTTAGGTAAAGTTCCTCCTCAAGCCATTGAGCTAGAGGAAGCCGTACTTGGAGCTTTGATGTTGGAAAAAGATGCTTTGACAAATGTCATTGACATTTTAAAAGTGGAGAGTTTCTACAAGGAAGCCCACAAGGTGATTTTTCAGGCTATTTTGGATTTGTTTACCGAAAGCCAGCCCATTGACTTGTTGACTGTGACCACCCAACTCCGAAAAAATGGAGCCTTGGAAGTGGCAGGTGGTGCATTTTATGTTACAGAACTTACCTCAAAGGTGGCTTCTGCAGCCAATATTGAGTACCATGCCCGTATCATCACAGAGCAATCCATCAAAAGGGAGTTGATCCGAATTTCTTCTACCATCCAAAAAGATGCCTTTGAGGATACCACGGATGTGTTTGAATTGTTGGATGCGATGGAGCAGTCGCTATTTGAAATTTCCGAAAAGAATATTCGTAAAAATTACGCAGACATGCGCTCCATCTTGCGCGATGCGATGACTGAGCTGGAAGCTCGGAAAAACCAAAAAGATGGACTTACTGGAGTTCCTTCTGGATTCACTGCCTTGGATCGAGTTACCTCTGGCTGGCAGAAATCAGATTTGGTAATCATTGCAGCTCGTCCAGCGATGGGTAAAACAGCCTTTGTACTCTCCGTATTGCGCAATGCTGCGGTGGATCATAATCGACCTGTAGCTATTTTTTCTCTGGAAATGTCTTCTGTACAATTGGTGAATCGATTGATTTCCTCTGAGGCGGAGTTGGATTCCGAAAAAATCAAAAAAGGCACCTTGGCGGATCACGAATGGGCCCAGTTGGTTCACAAGACTGCCAAACTTTCCAAAGCACCTTTGTTTGTGGATGATACCCCGGCATTATCCATTTTGGAATTGCGTGCGAAGTGTAGAAAATTGAAGGCGCAGCACGACATACAGATGGTGGTAGTGGATTACTTGCAGTTGATGTCAGGTGATTCCAAGGGAGGTTTTGGTGGCAACCGTGAACAGGAAATTGCGAGTATTTCACGTGCATTAAAGAAGATTGCCAAGGAATTGAGCATTCCTGTGATTGCCTTGTCACAGCTTTCCAGAGCGGTAGAAACACGGGGTGGAGATAAACGTCCACAGCTATCCGATCTTCGAGAATCTGGAGCTATCGAACAGGATGCGGACATGGTTATGTTCCTCTACCGCCCAGAATACTACGGAATCACCGAAGATGAAGGGGGAGCTTCAACTGCGGGTGTAGGGGAAGTGATCATTGCCAAGCACAGAAATGGTTCTTTAGATAACATCAAACTTCGATTTATTGGGCGATACACCAAGTTTACAGATTTGGATGGAGGCATGGGATTTCCACCTTCTCAGTCTTCTGAAATTGGCTATTCACGCAAGTTTACCTCTGGGGCTTCTGGTGTAAGTGGTTTTGATACAGACCAGACGCTTATGCGAACCAGCAAAGCAAACGAAGGCGATATTGAAAGTGCATTTTCAGGGGGTGATGAGCCCGCTCCATTTTAATCTAATTCCATGAAAGGGATTGTACTTCAGCGAGACCAAGCAGCTAAAATTCAACTTTTTGATCTTCCTAAGCCAGTTTGTGGGCCAGGAGAAGTCCTTATAAAAATAAAGGCAGCTGCTCTCAATCACCGGGATGAATGGTGCAGAAAGGGCTTGTACCCCAACTTGAAGGATGGGGTGATTTTGGGTTCCGATGGAGCTGGAATCGTGGAAGAAGTAGGCGCCGGGGTAGATTCCACTTTGGTTGGACAGGAAGTACTCATTAATCCCGCCAAAAACTGGGGAGCCAATGAAAAGGCTCAATCCCGAGAATTTGAAATCTTGGGAATGCCCAGTCATGGGACCTTGGCAGAATACATTACAGTACCTGCTGATCGAATTCACGCGAAGCCTAAGCATTTGAATTGGGAGGAAGCGGCTGCACTTCCTTTGGCAGGCCTAACTGCTTTCCGTGCGCTAGTAGTCAAAGGCCAAGTTCAAGCAGGAGATCAAGTATTGGTGACGGGTATTGGCGGCGGTGTGGCGCAATTTGCAGCCCAATTTGCTTTGGCTTTAGGGGCAAAGGTATTAGTAAGCAGTAGTTCTACTGAGAAATTGGATCAAGCAATTGCTCAAGGAGCTACTGCTGGGTTTAACTATACTGAGTCGAATTGGAGCACACTGGTACTCAAGCAAACCGGCGGAATGGATTTGGTAATTGATGGAGCTTCAGGGGATACCCTTTCCAATTTGATGGATGTGTGCAAGCCAGGAGCACGGATTGTTTTTTATGGAGCCACGCGTGGTAATCCCAGTCAATTGGAAGCAAGAAAGCTGTTTTGGAATCAGCTTCAACTCATTGGAACGACCATGGGGACTGATGCAGACTTTTTAAACATGCTTCAGTTGGTAGAGAAATTCAAGATCAAACCCGTAGTGGATCAATGCTATTCTTTCTTTCAGGCAGAACAAGCCTTTGATCGCATGAAGGAAGGGAAGCAGTTTGGGAAAATTACTTTGGTTCCTTGATTGGGACATAGGTTTCTTCAAATTCCTTTGTAGTAATTCGGTAAACTTCACTTTGGTCCATCGGAATCACTAGGTAATCTCCGGGATGAATGAGCACGGTTTTTTCTCGTGGACCTTGAAATTCCAGTTGGGTTGGGTTCCCAAGAGGGGCCAGATCTTTTTCCTGAACTTTCAAGGCATAAACTTGGATCAAGGATTCAAATGAACCCCAACCTTCTCCAAGCGCTTGTCGGAGTTTGTATTTTTTAGTGAAGGTGGCCTCGGATACCAGGTAATGTTCTTTGGTAGCTGTTTGGTTTTCTACCAGCCAGTCCCCAGGTTTTGCGGTAGTTTCGATTCGTTGTCCGTCACTAGTTTCAGTGAGGACTACGGTACCTGGAGTTGCTTTCTTTGCGATGGTCAGGCTTTTCTTGGAGTAGCGTTGTCCATCCTGCTTCAGCAAGTCAAAAAAATGAGCGATTATTTCGGGTTGGGAGTACAGCATCTTTCTGGATCAAGAATTCCAAGGCTGTATAAAATTTAGGTCTTTTTTGCCAAAAATCCTAGGGTTTGCGGTTACTCCAAGTCGGTTTCAAACAAAAAGTTTTGGTAGGCATTGGCCAACTCTTTTTTTGCTTTTTCGTCTTGTACTTCATGGGCAAGCGCTAATCCCGATTCAAACAGTTGTTTTGCTTTTTGTAGGTCGTCTTCTTCGTAGAAAAAGTGGGCAGCTGGGAAATATACAGGGAGATAATTCGGGAAATTGGACAGGACAAAATCAAATAATTCGGTAGCTGCAGATTTATCCGATTCTCTGTATTCTAAGGCCAACGCATAAAAATTGAAAGGATTTTCCGGTTCCTCTTTGCAGTATCCTTTTAGAAGTTCGATTCGAGCCAAATTGCGCATGAATAGTTTTTTTAATTAACGCTTGCCTGTTATTTTCACGCAAAATAAATCTAAATAACCAAACGCTAAACCAATGAAGATTCTTGTTTGTATCACCCATGTTCCCGATACGACTTCCAAGATTCAATTTACTGCCAACAACACCAAGTTTGATGCCACTGGAGTCCAGTTTATTATTGGCCCCTATGACGATTATGCCTTGGCAAGAGCGGTGGAATTGCGAGATCAAACCGGTGGAACCTTGACTGCATTGAATGTTGGCGAAGCTGAAACGGAGCCTACTTTGAGAAAAGCATTGGCCATTGGAGCTGACGATGCCATTCGAGTAAATTCCTTTCCGAAGGATAGTTTTTTTGTAGCCAAGCAAATTGCAGAGGTAGCCAAAGCTGGAGGATACGATTTGATATTGATGGGCAGAGAATCCATTGACTTCAATGGTGGGATGGTCCATGGGATGGTAGGAGAGTTGCTCGGGATGCCTTCTTTTTCCCCTGTGATGAAACTTGAATTGGATGGAACGACAGTGAAGATGGCCCGAGAGATTGAAGGGGGTAAGGAGCAGTTGGAGGCACAACTTCCATTGATTGCGGGATGCCAAGAACCCATTGCCGAATGGAAAATCCCAAACATGCGAGGAATTATGTCTGCGCGTTCGAAGCCTTTGCTGGTTGTCGAGCCAACTAGCCAAGAAACGCAAGCGGAAGCAAGCAGTTACCAATTGCCTCCGGCAAAAGGTTCTGTCAAATTGGTAGACAAGGACCAGGTTTCTGAGTTGGTTCGATTGCTCAAGAATGAAGCTAAAGTACTTTAACTCCATTTTTTTAATTCACTCTAATTCAATAGAATATGTCGATTTTAGTATATGTAGAACAAGCCGCTGGGAAAATTAAGAAAACCAGTTTAGAGGCAGTTTCCTATGCCTTTGCTTTAGCACAAAAAACAGGAGAAGGTCCTGTAGTGGCACTTGCCTTGGGGACGATAGACTCGCTAGAATTGGCTTCTGTTGGAGAAGCTGGTGCAGCCAAAGTGTTGCACGCTTCAGACGAGCGTCTCAATGCGGGTGTGATTCAAGCACATGCCAGTGCTGTAGCACAAGCTTTTAATTCGGTAGGAGCGAGCACCTTGATTCTGGCCAAATCCTCCTTAGGGGATTCGGTAGCGGCTCGACTTGCGATTAAATTGGATGCAGGTCTGGTATCCAATGTGGTAGAGCTCCCCCGTTTGGAAGGTGGATTTGTGGTGAAAAGAAGTATTTACACCGGCAAGGCCTTTGC
>JAXISU010000078.1:0-7252 GCA_034680425.1 Cyclobacterium sp. | reverse complement strand
GAGCGTTGATTTGATTGGCCCAGTCCCATTTGCTTAATGCATGTAAATCCCCTTCCAACTGAATCAATTTTTCATGTTTTAAAGCCAATACCCTCCGCCCTACACTAATCACATAGGAATAGGCGGTATCGCGAAGTAGTTGATGCAAAAGTTGCATTCCTACCAATCCAGAGGTTCCTGATAATAGCGCTATAGTCATGGAATCAAAGTTGAAGAAATTAAGGGAAAGATTTCAGTTTCCAGGTCTTTCTGTTTGTTTTTAGCATACCATAAGTGAATCTGCTCCTTGAATTCCAGATAGGAAAGCCCCTCAGGATTTTGCTTGTAGGCAGCATGCCGATCCAGCAAGTATTGGGGTTTGGGCCCCCAGGTAAAAAGTACCTGCTGCAAGTCTGCAGTGAATGCGATCAGCTTGGGGATGGATCTGGCGCCATTTGTTAGGTAGGCATCCATCAACTCCGGATGCTCGTCCCGAAGGACAATTTTTAAAGAGATAAGCGGATTGAGCGATGCAAGTTTGGCCAAATGAGGAATGGATTGTGCTCCATCTCCACACCAAGCTTCGGTGATCAGGAGCCAGACTTGAGGCCGATTTACTGTACGAATCAATTGTTCCAGAGGTTCTGACACCTTGCTCGTCTTGTTCCATCGACTCATGCGCTGCAGATTCAATCGCGTGTAGCCCAGGTACTCCTCGCTTTGATTGGCTCCCGTGGTCCGGTTTTCCTGAACGAGCTGTTCGGTAAACTGAACAAATTTAGGATAGGTAAACCCTCCGTCTACTAAGGCTGAAGTGATAGGGTAACTCAAGGATTTCATGCTTTCAAATTTGACTAGGACAACCTAGGCCAGCGGAATTTGGTTCAGGAAGCAAGGATTTCTACTGAAAAAGTGATGCTAATTTTGGGATGACTAAAAGGCCTCTGCTGAATCAAAAGTAAAGACTCACTTCAGATTTCACCTTGCGAATAGCCAAAGCAATGGGATCATTTTGACGGTCAAAGGATTGAGATAAAATTACTTTTGCCAAGTCTATGCCCGTAGCTGAATCATTGAGTTGCTGCCGGCTCACATTAATTCGAGAAATGACCTCCTCTACCGCGATTCGAACGGCATCCCAGGTATCCTCGGACACGTACACTTGCTGACTAGCATTGTGGTTAAACTCTTCTCGAATCTCTGAAATTAAGTGGTGGTGAAGCTCATCCGCTCCATACTGACCTGGTGTGGCTCTGCGAATCACTTGAGCTGGTGTAATGCGCTCCAGCAACAAACAAAGGCGTTCGGCAGCCTGCAAACGAATGGGAAGCACTACCTGCTGATTTTGGGATTTCAGCTCCAGTTTCAACTTCTCTTGTTCCTTGGAAAGAAAAGAAACTACAACCAAGTACATGCCATACAGGACGGCGGCTGCAGGAAGTACTATTTTCAAAAGTTCAAGTAGGTAGTCCATGTCCAAATTTTAATTCGAATATCTGTAATTCTTAATTGCTATAAAACTGCTTAATCGGCTAATTTTGTATAATTGATTGAACATAATTCTTTACAAGTTGCTTTTCAGCCCATGTTGATCCCCATCCAAATTACCCCCAAAGCAGCAAGTGAAATCAAACACATCTTGGCTACCAAGAACATCCCAGAGGATTACTTTTTACGGGTTGGAGTCAAAGGCGGGGGCTGTGGAGGCATGTCTTATTCATTAGGTTTTGATAAAGCCAAGCCTGAGGATCAGCAGTTTGACGTTTATGGGATACCCGTGTTGATCGAGAAAAAACACTACATGTTCTTGATGGGGATGCAGATTGATTTTTTCGAGGGAGACGAGGCTCGGGGCTTTACCTTTATCAATCCGGACATTCCCAAGCGACACGATCTTTGATTGTGAAAAAAACAGCAAATCACCCTTAAAAATCCTCAAATCCAGGCTTCACCTGATCCCAGAAAGCATCTAGGGCGATGATTCTAGGCTTGAGAAAAGAGATTATTTTTGGCCAGTCATTCGAATCAAGCACATTTACTCCTTCCAGGACACATTCAATTTTGGAGATGGGCTGTCCCATCTCATTTTCCACATGCAATCGCCAGGTCCATTCTTCCTTTAGGCATGCTTCTAGGATTTTTTTGAGCTGCCCAAATTGATCGAGCAACAATTCCTGCATTTCCAAGTCTGCATGCCCCAATTCGATTCCAATGGAGGCAAATTCTCGCTCAGCACGCATGCGGAAATAAATATCCTTGACCCCTGTCTTGTAATTGGGCCAATTGGTTCTTCGCCCATAGGCGTTTGGAACAGGCTTCATGTACTGTCCAAAAGCAATCCAAAATTCGGTTCGAATTTTCGAGAGTTCCGCTCGAGTATACACGATTTACTCAGGAAAAATCTTCGGGATAGGAAACAGTCACACCCGAAAAGTCAACCAAGCCCCCAATGGCAGGCTGGTGTTTTTTGAGGGTAATGTGAATTTGACTTGCTTGAGGATAAGCAGCACGAATGTCCTGAATGATGCCGTAGCCCAAATGCTCAAGCAATTGTACCCGATTTTCCATCCGTACCTTTACCAACTGATACAATTTTGCGTAATCCACCGTTCCTTCGATTCGATCTGTAAGCATCGCATCTTCAAAGTCGGTATGAAGTTCCAAGTTCACCAGAAATCGGTTGCCGAGCACACGTTCCTCCGGATACATGCCATGGTATCCAAAAAACTCCATCCCTTCCAACAGTACTTTTCCCATTAGTCAAATTGATCAAAAAACGATCCTGAACCATTTTCACCCTTCTCTTCTTTCTTTTTTTCGTCTTCTTCAGAAGATGGAGATTCCTGTTTAGGTTCAGCTGAAGCCTGGATTTCTTTGGCTTCTGGCTCATTTTCTTCGGAAAATTCATCCTCAGCTAGTTCATCCTCAGCAAAATCTTCCTCCTCATACTCTTCTCCAGTTTCCTCTTCATCGAATTCTTCTTCTAGCGAATCCTCCAACTCATCTTCCTGCACTTCATCAATTATTTCGGAAATTTCTTCCTCATGGAAACTGCTGTTTTCATCTTCTGAAATATATTCTTCCTCCTCCGCTACCACAGAAGAACTTTTTACTTCTTCTTCAAAAACAACTGGCTGTGGTTCTTCTTGTTGAACAGGGCTAGGTTGACTTACTGGAGCGATTGAAGCTAAATTTGCTACTGAAAAATGATTGGAACGACCCAATTCCTCCACTGCGCGTTGGTACCCTTTGGCATCTATTCGAGAAAAGTGTGATTCGGATAGATCAATCTGGTTCAAAGCATCCTGAGACAATCTGCGAAGGCTTTTTACGAGCGCTTCCCGCTGCTCTACCAAACCTTCGTAGCTCTTGATTAGACCTTTCAGGTTTTCGCTCAATACCAGCATAGTTTCCTTTGCTTTATCTTCCGCTGCTTGGGTAATCTGCCGAGCTTGTTCCGCAGAATAAGCACTAAGCTGCTCAGCATAGCGCTGCGCACCTTTGGTGGTTTCATCAGCAAGTTGATTGGCCTCGGCAATGATTTCGTCCGCTGCTTCAGTAGCTTCCGTGATGATGGCTGCTCCCGTATCCTCAGCCGTCTTTAGGGTTCGAAACAGAGAATCTTCCACATCTTTGAGACGCTTGGCTTCACCCTCTACCTGCTGCAAACGGCTTCGGAGATCCAAGTTCTCTTGGTTGATTTGTTCCATGATCACACTCATTTCTTCTAGAAAATCAGTGACTTGTTTTTTTTCATAGCCTCTAAATGAGGTTTCAAATGCTTTTTGCCGAATGGCGGTAGGGGAAATTTTCATAAGGTTTGCGCTTCAATTTGCCAAATAGCTATCGTTCGGTCGTCTGAAATCGATACAATAACACCAGAATAAGTACTCCAAAAGACTTTATTTATTGAGGTTCCATGACCTGCATTCCTCGCCTTATCAATGACTTTAACAAGGTTTCGGTTGCTCATGTCCCATATTTTTAGTGATTTGTCCATAGAACATGTCACGAGGTACTTACCGTCTCCACGGAAAGATAAATAATTAATGGCATACAAATGCGCCACTACATTTTCCTCCAGCAAATAGCTGTTTGTGTTCCAGAACTTGAGACATGCATCTCTTCCTCCTGAAACCAGTACTTCCTCCCCAGGACTATAGCCCAAGGCAAAAACAGAGTTGCTATGCCCCTCTAATCGAGCGATAGGTGCAGCGCCCTGAACAAGATCCAACACTTGAATGCTGTGATCACTGAAGCCCAAAGCAAGCTGCTTTTTTGAAGGTGCAATCGCCAATACCCGAATGGATTTGCCGGAGAGCTTGATATGCTTTTTGATGGCCTTAGATTCCAAGTCAACTACAAAAAGCACTCCATCCCCTGTGGCTACAAATAGCTCGTCACCGAAGACTTTTAAATCAAAAATCGCAGCAGCAGCCAGTTTCAAATTCCAGCTCTCCTTCTTTTCAGCCAAGTCAATCACGTGAATTCCTTCGTAATTGTGCCCAACAATCAAGGTCCCTCGTTTGGGGTCGACTTCAAGTGCATAGACTGAATGCGGAAGTCTGGCTAGCAAGGTGCCGTCTTTGGGATTGTCCAAATCCCATTCCACCACCATCCCATCACCCGCTCCAGTATAAAAATAACGGGGATCAGCTCCTTCTTTTAGGGCATAAATACAGTCATTGTGTCCAGTAAGGGTATGTAATTTATTTACTTGGATTTTTGACATATATTCGAGCATCACTCTTGGCTGCGCCTTTGAGGCCTATGCAAACAAAAATAGAAAAAATTGATTCTTCCTCAGCCTTGTCCGTGAAGATAATCGACTCCTTTTCTGAAAAGGATTTAGATTTTTTGAGTTTCCGGGAAAAACTTTCCTTTGCCAATATTTCGCATCCGGAGAAAAAAAAGGAATGGGGTACCGCTAGACTAGCAATCCAAGAGGCCCTTGAGCACTTGCAGGTCCCCTACCCAGGCTTTTTTAAGGACGAACATGGCAAATCGCAGTCCATGAATGGCCAAGGGTTTGTTTCACTAACCCATACCCGTGGCTATGCTGCAGCTATTTACCACCGAGAACTTCCAGTGGGAATCGATATGGAAATTGTTCGTGAAAAAATTCTTCGGATCGGTACACGGTTTTTGGCAGAAGAAGAATTGAACTTTCTTCTTCCTCAGCCAGCATACTACACCATGGCCTGGTCTGCAAAGGAATCCATCTTCAAATGCCATGGTAAAAAAGGAGTTTCCCTACGAGACAATATTTTATTGGAACCTTTTGCCCCAGATGCCACGCTAATAAAGGGAAAGATTCATGGAACAAATTTTGAAGACCACCACTACCAAGTGCAGGTAGAACAAACCGAAAACCTTATCTTGACCTACACCATTTGGTAAATCCAAATTTGACCTTGCTTATGAAGTCAGCTCCTCTCTTCTTTCTGCTCTTTTTGGTACTAAATTTTCCTGCCCTTAGCCAAGGATTCGGGCAACTAGCCGCAACTGATGCGATCAGCGGTAGCCTCATAACACTACCCAGCCTTGTGAAGGAAAAAGGAATCGTGTTGATTTTTCATGATCCTTCCTGTCCATTTGCTAAACTCTACGAAAGCAGAATCAAAGCGCTTCGCACTAGGTTTGAAGCACAAGGGATTGGATTTGCATTAATCAATCCACAAGTACAAAACAACGAATCTGAACTAACTCAACTACGCGCCTACATCGATGAAAGCGGGCTAAATATGCCCTACTTGGTCGATGAAAATCAGGAGTGGTCGAAAGCATTTCAAGCAACAAAAATTCCAGAGGTAGTGGTCCTTGTTCCAGGAAAAACGGAGCTAGAGCTCGTCTACAGAGGCGCATTGGACAATAATGCCCAGGTGGAAAATGCAGTTACGGAACGCTACCTGGAAATCTCCTTGGTTCAGGTTTTACGTGGAGAAAAACCAGCTGTTCCTCAGGTCAGAGCAGTAGGCTGTACCATCCGAACCTATTAATCTTCCAAGATTCGCAACAACTCTTGTACCTCTTCAACTTTGTCTGTTTCGCCTAATTTTTCAAAGGAGGAAGTCAGATTTTTTAAAAAGCGCATCACAATTGCCAAATGGCTGCATGGGTCAAAAAACGCAGACTGAGGCTCAATTTGCAGTTGCTCCAAGTAGTTTGAAAGATCTCCTTTGGAAAATATTACTCCCTTATTGAAGGCATTGATGTAAAAACTAGTTTCCCCTTGGCTGTAAATCAGTACAAATAGGTTCGGAAGATTCACTCCATAAATGGGCAACTTTAACTTCTTGGCTACCAAAAGGTAGAGGCTACACAGGCTGATGGGATTCCCTTTCTTGGACTCCAACACCATGGAAAGCATGCTATTGCTTGGGGAATGAAAATTTTTGGTATTGCCCGAAAATTGGAGCTGCTTGAAAAAGACATGATTCAGGATTTTCACCTGATCGAGAGGCAACAAATCCGCCGCAAAATAGGTCCAAGCCACCACATAGAGCTGGTGGATGGAGGCCTTCAGACTCTCCAACTCCAAATCCGGGTATTGGTAGGTATTGAGTATCCAAAGGCCTTCGAGTAAATCTTGCTCCGGGGAATCTTTCCAGGCTTTCAATCTTTTTTTGACTAAGTCAAATTGAAGTTCATGTACGAGCTCCTCCAATTCCTTTTGAAGGATGGGGTTGAAACTCTCCTCCCATTTTTGTTCCAAGACCGGAATCACTGCTGCTCCGAGGTCAATTAGTTTCTCGCGTACATGCTGCTTCACTTCCCAATCCGAGTCGTCCAGGAGAGATATCAAAGCATCTAGTTGAGCAGGGGAAAGCATGGATTGTAATTCTAGTAGAGTTGGGACAAGCAAATGGGTATTAGCACTAAACCTTATGCTCAATTTATAAAAAAAACCTTCCTGAATCCAAGAAGGTTTTCATTCTGAGTTAGGTAAGATCAGTTGATCTCAATTTCACTTTTGTATTCCTTAATGGAACGGTAAATCGCAGAAGCCATGTATTCCTGGCCTTCTTTGGTCATCAAAAAGCGTTCTTCTTCGGTATTGGATAGGAATCCAAGTTCCACCAACACACTGGGCATGGATGGGGTCCACAATACATAAAAAGGACCTTGCTTCACCCCTCTGCTTTTACGGCCCACATTATCTCTAAACTGCGTTTCGATGCGATCAGCAAGGGTAATGCTATTTCCGACGTAAGCCTTTTGCATGAGGTTAAACATCATGTAGGACTCAGGAGAAGTCGGATCAAAACCTTCG
>JAXISU010000077.1:0-7252 GCA_034680425.1 Cyclobacterium sp. | reverse complement strand
GAAAAGGGCATGGAAAGCTTGCCAGTGATCCCTTCCCCATTGACCCGATAAAGGTTCCCATTCTTTTAAAAAATCCCAACCGGGTTAAAGTATATCTAGGACCGTCTCAAAGTTCTGGTGTTGAGGGAAAATAACCTATTCGTTAAAATCAATTTAAACTTATATTTTTTATACTTTTTGAATTAATAGTTTATAAATCAATTATTTTTTAATTTATTTGACAAATTATTTTTTTTGATTTATTATTTTTTGAATCGACTTTTTATGAATACACAAGCCCAGTTTTTTCAACGGCTAAAGCCTACAGTTCCTCCTTATTCTTCCTTAGCTGCGGAAGTCGCAGCCACACTCAAGGTGAGTCTAGATAGTGCCTATAGACGGATACGAGGAGAAAAACTCTTGGATTTCGACGAAATCAGTTTGCTATGCCAGGGGTTTAACATTTCCTTGGATGAGTTTCTGTGCTTAAAAAACGATTCCATTTTATTCAAGTCCACCTCTTCCCCACCTAGAGAAGATGCCCTAGCGCATTGGATGGTTGAGATGGTCAAGCAACTCTACTACATCAATAGTTATCCCAAAAGGCACCTTTATTTTTTAATCAAAGATTTGCCGCCCTTTCATCATTTTTTCCATCCGATCCTTGCCAGCTTTAAATTCTTTTTTTGGACAAATTCTATCCTACCTCCAGGTGAGCAGCAACTTGAAAAATTTTGTTTGGATACCAAGTACCTAAGCGGTTATGAAATCCTAGCCAAACGAATTCTCCGCGCGTATACCAAAGTCCCAAGTACGGAAATCTGGAATAAAGACACCCTAAATACCACATTAAGGCAGATTGAAACCTATCATGAAATGGGCTTGATACAGGATTCAGAAACGACCAAACAAATCTATGGTAGCTTATTGGAAGTGGTAGATCATCTTGAAAAGATGGCTTCAGATGGGCAAAAATCTTTATTGGGCCAAGCTACCAATCCAGATTTTGGGGAATATCGGCTCTATCAAAATGACATTGTCTCTGGAGACAATACCTTACTTGCAGAAATTGGAGATACTAAAATCACCTACCTCAACCATAGCATTCTCTACTTTGTAGGTTCCACTGATAAGGGTTTTAATGAGGAGGTATTTAGAAATATGAATAACCTAATCAAAAGATCAAATCTTATGAGTGGTACTGAATCAAAGGAACGTGCACAGGTATTCAATAAGCTACGGAGAAAAGTTCAAGCAAAGTTGGATGCAATGGATGCCTAGCTAACTCTTCTTATTTTTTCTAAAAGATATTCCTACTTATTTTAGAGCATGAATACTTGGACAGCACTTTTTTTGTATGGGCTACTTCTTGCATGTTTTGGGTGCATTTCAAAAGCGGCTGAAAATCCGAATCAACAGATAACTAGCATTTCAGCTAGTCAAATCCCCTCCAAAAAGAACATGGTTTGGATTCCAGGGGGTGAGTTGATCATGGGAAGCGATGATCCAAATGCTTATGCAGCAGAAAAACCTGCTGTACAAGTACGGGTTGAAGGCTTTTGGATGGAAACCACAGAAGTCACCAATGCGCAGTTTCAAAAATTTGTTGAGGCCACAGGCTATAAAACAGTAGCTGAACGACCTATTTCCTGGGAGGAATTAAAAAAACAATTGCCACCCAACACCCCTAAGTTGCCGGAAGAGGAACTTGCTCCCGGTTCGATGGTATTTATTGCTCCTAGCAGACCCGTTTCCCTTAATGACATTTCCGCTTGGTGGCAATGGGTAAAAGGTGCCAATTGGAGGCATCCAGAAGGACCGGAAAGTGATTTAGCGGGTCGAGAAAATCATCCTGTAGTACATATTGCTTACGAGGATGCACTAGCTTATGCCGGTTGGGTGGGTAAAAGATTGCCCACTGAAGCCGAATGGGAATTTGCAGCACGTGGTGGGTTGAATGGAGAAAAATTTGCTTGGGGCGATGAATTTGCTCCAGGAGGCACCTACCTCGCGAATACCTTCCAAGGGAATTTCCCATCAAAAGATGAGCGTAAGGATGGCTTTAATTCTACTGCTCCCGTTCAATCCTTCCCTCCCAATGCATTCGGAGCCTACGACATGATTGGGAATGTATGGGAATTAACTTCGGATTGGTATGATGCACTCAAGCATGCACGCACCGCGGGAAAAGTGGCCAAACTAGATGCAGGCATGAATCCATGCTACAATCCAAGCAACCCTTATGCGATGGAACGGGTCATTAAGGGAGGATCCTTTTATGTGCCTCCAATTACTGCACCAATTACAGACCAGCAGCAAGGCAAGGTCAAGCCTACGACTCAGGAACCTCGAATGTGGGATTTCGCTTAGTGATGGATGGTAATCCAAAAAGAAAAAATGGGTAAGTCAACGCTGGAAATTAAGGGATTAATGACCTAAATCCCTTCTAACCCCTACCGTCTTTTTTTAACGAATCCCTTTTTCAGGATATTTGGGCACCACGGTCTTACCAAAGGCTTTCAATTCCTCAATTTGAGCATCCATGTCCCCATTTGGATAGATACAAGGTCCGATGCCAGCTTCTTTCTTTTTGTAATCCAAATAGCCGATCACAATAGGCACATTTGCTCCAAGTGCCGTATGATAAAATCCTGACTTCCATTTAGTTACTGCACTTCTAGTTCCTTCTGGCGTTACCATCACCACCAAATCCTCCCGCTCATTTAGCATTTGGACCATGGCCTCTGTATATGTTTGCTTCTTTCCGCCAGGAATTCGTTTACGGTCAATAGGAATCGCTCCTAATCCAGACAATAGCCAACCCAAAGGGCCCACCATCACTTCTTTTTTTATCGTAAAGCGGACGGGAATATCCATTAGATAGAAGGCGGCTCTAGCGTATAAAAGATCCCAGTTGGACGTGTGTGGAATAGCAATCAAAACTGCCTTTTTCACACCTGCTGGCCAATTGTGATTTAAGCTCCATCCAGCCACCCAGAAAATAAAACGCGAAAGTAACTTCATCATAAGGAGACAGAATTAAGAATTTAGTTGAATTAATGGGGGATTGGCTTCGATCACACGCATGGCTTGTTCGTAGCCCGCTTGAAAAAGTTCGGGAGCTTTTTTCAAATCAAAAACACCGTATTTACCCAAACCAGGGGCTTCAATGAAATAGTCACAAGCTCCTTTTCGGGTATACACATTGAAATTTAAGTTCATCATAACCGCCCGTTCGAGTAAGTTTTTCACATTGCGCACCTTCCCTAGCTCGGGCAAATGATTGCAATTGACCCCGATCACCAGGTCACTTTTCCCTTTTAAGGGTTCAACGGGCAAATTATTCAACACTCCTCCATCTACCAGGTAGCGGGAATCGTATTCGATAGGTTCAAACATGCCGGGAATGCAGGAAGAAGCCAGAATTGGCTCAATCAACCGCCCCGAATTAAAATACACAACTTCCCCCTTACCAATATCTGTTGCAGCAACAATTAGGGGAGTTTTTAAGGCAGAAAACTCATCTATTGGCAAGTACGTTTTCAAGAGTTGCGCCAAGCTATCCAGATTAAATAAACCCTTCCAAGAAATAGCTGGGCGCATCAACTTGAAATAATTGGTTTCAATGACAATCTTCAAGACTTCATCTGGGGTATATCCTTGGCAATACATGACCCCAACAATGGCTCCTGCCGAGCTCCCGCTGATCTGATTTGGGAAAATACCCACTTCATTGAGTGCCTTGAGCACACCGAGATGGGAAATCCCTCTGACCCCTCCACCAGAAAGGGCTAGACCTATGCTTGGCTTAGAGTTCATCTAATCGAAAGGTTTGGTCTACACGCACTCCTTTTTCAGTCATTTTTACAGTGCAACATTCGTGAGCAGCATCGTGCTCAAAAAAGAGGAGGTAATTTTCACGAACCGCTTCTTCCAAAAAGGCCTGCTTTTCTTGCAAGGTGAGCAAAGGACGGGTGTCGTATCCCATCACATAAGGAATGGGCAAGTGCCCCACGGATGGGAGTAGGTCCGCCATAAACACCAGGGTTCGGCCCTTGTACTGAAGCTTGGGGAGCATTTGCTTGTCCGTATGCCCATCCATAGTCAGGAAGTCAAATCCTGGAAATAGAGATTTTTTGGAAAGATCTAAAAACTCTAAAACTCCATGTTCTTGCAATGGGAGCATGTTCTCTTCTAAAAAAGAGGCTTTTTCACGAGGATTTGGGATGGTTGCCCAGTTCCAGTGATCTTGATTGGTCCAGTACTTGGCCCTTGGAAAGGTCAATTCATATTGCCCGTGGGACCCATACTTTACACTCCCTCCACAATGGTCAAAGTGCAGGTGCGTCAAAAAAACATCGGTGATATCGGTAGGATGCACGCCGAGCTGCCTTAAACTTTTCTCCAGGCTAGCTTCTCCATGCAGGTAGTAATGTGAAAAGAAGCGCGCATCTTGCTTGTCCCCTATTCCAGTATCGATTAAGACCAATCGATTGCCCTCTGAAACGAGTAAGCAGCGCATGGCCCAGGTACAAAGGTTGTTTTCATCCGCAGGATTGGACCGAGACCAAATGGATTTGGGCACCACTCCAAACATGGCTCCTCCATCCAATTTAAAAAAGCCTGTATCTACGGTGAAAAGCTCCATGTAAACGATTTATTGCACTGAGAAACAACACATTCCTTCCACTTGTATGACCTGGGGAAAATTGAAAGCGTATTAGGAAGCGCTAAATTCTTATTCTACAACTACACCCATCGCACAGAACTTATCGATACGCTGGGAAATTCGTTGTTCTGCTTCTATGGCATCCAATTCTTTTAGGGCTTGATTAATCACCTGCTTCAGTGTTTTTGCCATTACTTTGAGGTCTTTGTGTGCCCCTCCAAGTGGCTCAGGAATGATTCCATCCACCAAACCATTGGATTTCATGTCCGTGGCTGTCAACTTCAATGCTTCTGCAGCTTGTTCTTTGTAGTCCCAAGACCTCCACAAAATGGAAGAACAAGATTCAGGTGAGATCACTGAGTACCAGGTGTTTTCTAACATGTACACCTTATCTCCAATTGCGATTCCCAAAGCTCCACCGGATGCACCTTCACCTATAATGATGCAAATCACCGGTACTTTGAGCATAAACATCTCCTTGATATTTCGTGCAATAGCCTCTCCCTGACCTCTTTCTTCTGCCTCCAAACCTGGGAAAGCACCCGGAGTATCAATGAGTGTAATGATGGGCTTGTTGAATTTTTCAGCCATTTTCATCAGACGGAGCGCCTTACGGTATCCCTCTGGATTGGCCATGCCAAAATTTCGCTCTTGGCGTTGCTTGGTATTTCTGCCTTTCTGCTGTCCAATAAAAAGAACGGTGCGGCCATCTATATCTCCTAATCCACCAATCATTGCCTTATCATCCTTTACGCTTCGATCACCATGCAATTCAATAAAATCGTTGGTGATTTCGTAGATGTAATCTAAGGCATAAGGCCGATCTGCGTGTCTCGAAAGTTGTACCCGCTGCCAGCGTGTCAGGTTTGCAAAGGTTTCCTTTTTCAAGGCCAAAATTTTACCCTCCAAGGAGTCAATATCTTTGCTTAGGTCGATGTTTCTCCCCTTCGCCAACTCTTTCATCTCCTGCAACTTTTGCTCTAAATCAGCAATGGGTTTTTCAAATTCTAAGACCATTTCCGTAAATTTTTGAAGAACAAATATAAGGATAAGTCTTTATCAGCGATGGAATTTTTGAGGGAAAAGGAGTCGGATAAATTGAACTTTCAGCCCCTTCAAATTGGAGATCTAGAAAGTCCTTAACTATCAAACCAAGTGAAAACAAAAAAGTCCCTAATTTCTTAGGGACTTTAATGCGGAATGGACGGGACTCGAACCCGCGACCTCCTGCGTGACAGGCAGGCATTCTAACCAGCTGAACTACCACTCCGTTTCCCTTCACTTTTGAAGTGGTGCAAAGGTAGAAAAACGGAACTTATCCGCAATAAATCAACTTTATTTTTTTAATAAAAGGCAAGTATCTCCTTCGCTATCAAACACATAAATATAGATAGTAACAGTTTATACGGCTGTTTGATCCACTAGCACTTGCACATTGGGATGCAACCAAAGGTAGGATGCAGGAAATTGACCCCGGACTTGCTGCTCTTTCAACTGCTCAAAAGCTTCTTTTTTGCCTGATCCTGCTACAAAAAGTAAAATGAGTTTAGACTGTAAGATACCTCGGAGGCCTATCGTCATCCCAAAACTTGGAGGCTGCTGCAAGGTTTTCAGCATGCCATTGGCCAAAGTCGATTCAGCAAGTTGGCATACATGAAAGGGAAGTTGATGCTCCTCCCCTGGTTCATTCAACGCAATATGCCCATTCACCCCAATGCCCAAAATGCAAATATCCAAGGGGCCTTCTCGCTCCAAAACCTGCTCCATGGCTGCACATTCTCCTTCTGGGTCCGGCGTATAGGGGTCCAAGGTCCAATAACGATCGGGGGAAATGCCCATGGGCTGAACAAACTTCCGTTGTACATCCAATTCAGAAGTAAATGGAGAATTGGGTTCTAAGCCACCCCACTCGTCTAATTTGATTACCCGCAAGGCTGAACCAAAATCGGAATGCTGCTCCCTGTAATCCGCAAGCTTGGCATAGCTCCCTGAAGGAGACCCACCACTTGCTACGCAGAACAAAAGATTTGGCTTTTTAGCTATCGCTTTTTTGATCCATTCAAAACCTTGGTTACTCATTGACTCAAAGTCAGAAAAAAAGTGAAAATTCATAATTGCTCTTGTATTGGCTGTTTACTAGAAATCCTATGGTTTAAATGTATCACTTCCCACCCATCAAATCCAAGTGAAAAACGACCTCTCATCAATTAAATTTTAGGGATTCCAAAACCCTTCTTATCTTACTTATCCAAATTCAACCTTATTCTAGTTTACTAATGAAAAGAAGTTCCCTCCTCCTACTTGTTCTCCTAGCGATTGGAAACCCAATCTTGGCGCAGAAAAAAGGATCACCCAAAGCAGATCCTCTCAAGCAATCAGTGCAACAAAGCATCGACGCACAATTTGCGGATATGACCGACCTCAGCGATAAGATCTGGTCATTTGAAGAAATCGCATTCCAAGAGACGCAATCTTCTGCAGCACTCTCTGCTTACGCAGAAAAGTTGGGATTCAAAGTTACACGAGGTGTAGGGGAAATCCCCACTGCTTTCGTAGCAGAATACGGTTCTGGAGCTCCAATCATCGGCATTATGGGCGAATTTG
>JAXISU010000076.1:0-7367 GCA_034680425.1 Cyclobacterium sp. | reverse complement strand
TGACGCCATTGTGGTCTTGGAGAATATCTATGCCCGAATAGAAAAAGGGGAAAAACCGATGGAAGCTGCTGCCAAAGGATCTGAGGAGATCTTCTTTGCGGTAATCGCAACTACCATCGCCTTAGCGGCCGTATTCTTGCCTGTAATTTTCCTTACAGGTACGACGGGGAGACTATTTCGTGAGTTTGGAATTGTAGTGGCTGGATCTGTATTGATTTCTGCATTTGTGGCCCTTACAATGACCCCTATGCTCAGCGCGCGCATGTTGAAGAATCGGGAAAAGCAGAATGCTTTCTATCGATTTACTGAGCCCTTCTTCGTGGCTCTAAATCTTTTCTATGAGCGAACGCTCACCCAATTCATGAAGGTGAGATGGATTTCTTTTCCGATCATCGGCGTCATGGGACTTGGAATTTATTGGTTGTTTTCTAACCTGCAAACCGAGTTGGTTCCTATGGAGGACCGATCCGAATTGCGAATCAACATGACCGGTCCCGAGGGAGCCACCTTCTCATTTATGGATCAGGTCATCACCGACTTGAATTCCCAGCTTCAGAAGGAACTTCCGGCATCGGAACTAGCTAGCATTACAAGTATGACCTCACCTGGCTGGGGTACTGCAAATACCAACTCCGGATTTGTTCGTCTCTTTTTGACGGATGCTTCCGAGCGTTCTCGTACCCAGCAGGAGATCTTTACGCAAGTAAATGCCTCTCTCAAAGGGGTGACCGCAGTACGTGCATTTGCGCAGCAGCCCGCCTCCATTGGCGATCGTCGTGGCGGTCTTCCAGTTCAGTATGTGATTCAAGCGCCTACGCTAGAAAAGCTCAAGGAAGTAATTCCACCCTTCTTGGAGAAAGCTTCCCAGAATCCAGCCTTTATTTTCACGGATATCAACCTGAAGTTTACCAAACCTGAACTCGAAATCGAGATTGATCGGGAGCGGGCTAGAAACATGGGGGTATCGGTACAGGAAATTGCCCGAACCCTGCAGCTTTCCTACTCAGGACAGCGCTTTGCCTACTTCATTCGTGGAGGCAAGCAGTACCAGGTGATCGGGGAGATGCAACTTCAAGATCGAAATGAGCCAGTTAATTTGAGAATGCTCTACGTGAGAGGAGATAATGGAGAACTAATTCAATTGGATAACTTGGTACGCGTAGTGGAGAAAAGTACACCTCCACAGCTGTATCGATTCAATCGATTTGTGAGTGCTACCATTTCCGCAAACTTGGCGGATGGCGTGACCATTGGTGCAGGATTGGATGAAATGGACAAAATCGCTGCTGAGGTCTTGGATGATTCCTATTCCACGGATGTGACAGGACCTTCCAAAGAATTTAGAGAGAGCTCCAACAGCTTATTGTTTGCCTTTATTTTTGCCCTGGTCCTCATCTACTTGGTGCTTTCTGCACAGTTTGAAAGTTTTGCGGACCCATTGACCATCATGTTTACGGTTCCATTGGCCAT
Organism: Cyclobacterium sp.; assembly: GCA_034680425.1. Taxonomy (GTDB): domain Bacteria; phylum Bacteroidota; class Bacteroidia; order Cytophagales; family Cyclobacteriaceae; genus Algoriphagus. The sequence continues at coordinate 5,897 of JAXISU010000076.1, read as the reverse complement.
TTTTGGTGCTTTGGCTACGCTTTGGGCATTTGACTTTACCTTGAATATCTTTAGTCAGATCGGCATCATCATGCTTATTGGTTTGGTGACCAAAAACGGGATTTTGATTGTTGAATTCGCCAACCAACGGAAGGAGGAAGGAATGAATGTAGAAGAAGCAATTTTTGGTGCGGCAGTATCGCGATTGCGACCGATTTTGATGACCAGTATGTCTACCATTTTGGGGATTTTACCAATTGCCTTGGCACTAGGTGCTGGCGCGGAAAGTAGAGTGCCGATGGGAGCTGCCGTGATTGGAGGGCTTGCCTTCTCTACGGTGTTGACCCTATTCATCATCCCAGCCGTGTATACCTACCTTACTTCTAAAAAAGGAGTTTTAGCAGAAACCGCATGAAAAAAGGAACACTTTTGCTTCTAGCCATCCTGTGCTTGACTGGAGTTTGGGCTCAAGCTCAGGAAACACTTGACCTAGAAAAGGCACTTCAATTGGGTTTGGAGAACAACCTTCAAGTAAAGATCGGAGTCGAAAATCGGAACTTGCGGGAGCTCGATAAAAAGGTAGCAGCAGGAACCTTGTTTATGCCTACCCTCAATGCCAACTACCTTCGTACGTTCTCTACCGAGGATGTAACGCAGACCTTTGTCAGTGACCCCAATAATCCGCGTCAAATCGATGCCGCCAAATCCAAAAACAAAGCCTACAGTGTGGTTGGAATTTATGGATTTCGCCCAGAGTCCGTCGTAACTATGCGCCGTCTTGGGATGTTGGAGGAAATCAGTGATTTAGATGCAAAGGTCATTGTAGAAAATACGGTAGCCGGCATCTCCACTGCTTATTATCGCTTGATTTTGGAATTGCAGCGCTACAAGGTGCTCCAGCAAACCTTGCAATTGAGTAAGGCGCGATTGGAAATTGCCCAAGCACAGTACGATTTGGGAGGAGCTGGAAAAAGAGATTTTCTTGCTGCTCAAGTAGATTACAATGGGGATTCCAGCTTGTTGATGACGCAAATTCAAGTGATTCAAAATGCCCGGGTCAACCTGAATGAGTTACTCGCAGCGGATCCAGATACGGATTATTCTATCCAGGACAGCACCATTGCAATAGGGGAAACCTTGTCCCTCGAGGCCCTTTATGAAAGTGCCTTTCTAGAAAACAAACTTTTATTGGTCAATCAACGCCGAAATAATGAGGCATTTCTCCGTGTAAAAGAATTGCAAGCATCTCGGCTTCCTGGAATCAACTTGAATTCTAGCTACACGAACTCGGTATTCAATTCTGATGCTGGCTTTTTGATTCAAAATGAACGTCAAGGCCTCAATTATGGCGGAACCATTACCTTCAATCTATTCAGTGGTCTCACGCTAAATCGACGAATTCAAAGTGCTAAGGTGAATCAACGCATTCAAGATTATTCTTTGGAGCAGTATGAGATTCAGTTGAAATCAGATATCCAACGTGCTTACAATACTTACGATACCAACTTAGATTTGCTTTCCATTGAGGAAACCAATTACCAAGTGGCCAAAGAAAATTCAGAAATCGCGCTAGAGCGTTTCCGCTTGGGGATTGCCTCGTATCTTGAATTTAGAGATGCCCAGGTCAACCTTCTTTCAGCAGAAAATAGACTAATTACTTCCATTTTTCAGATCAAACAACAGGAGATTGAACTACTTCGTTTGTCAGGGAAGATCTTCTTTGCAAACAGCCTGGAGGACTTTGAGATTCCGGAGCAATAAGAGTTAAGGAGGCTTAGGCCTCCTTTTTTTTGGTGTATGCGAAAATCGCAGCAGTTAATTTGGCATAGGCTTTGCCAAGATTACTCAAACTAAGCAGTATCGCTGTCCATTAGCATGGAAAAAAAGAAAGTAATTCTACTTGCTGTAATCGTAATTTTTTTAGTGTTAGGTGTTGTTGGCTACCTGAATAATTGGTTTAGCAAGTCTTCAGATGCAGCTTTTATCCTTGATACAAAAGGAATTCAAGCCCGTGGAACGCTACGTGTGGCCGTAGATAACAATTCCAGCAGTTACTACATTTACCGAGGTAGAAGGATGGGCTACGAATACGAACTTCTCCTGGATCTTGGTGAGCGGCTAGGCGTTCAGGTTGAATTTGTAGTGGCAGCTGACATTGAAGATGCCTTTGCCCAGTTGGAAGATGGTCGGGTAGATTTGATTGCGATGAACTTGCAGCAAAATGCCGATACCAAGAGCGCGGTTTCTTATACGGAAGGCATTGGCTCGATGAGCACGGTCCTTGTAGGAAGGGAAAAATTGCTCTCCTGGGATAGTCTGGGGAAGGATACCGTAGTCGTACGCAAAGGAGCGGTGTACAGCAGTCAGCTTGCCAAATTAAAGGATTCCCTGGATCTCGATTTCAGTATCTTGGAGGTTCCAGATCATGAGGAAACCTTGCTGGATCGACTCGTGGAAAAGGAGGTAAATTGGACTGTAGCTGAAAAGACGGTGGCCCAAACCAATGCAACTTACTACGACGACCTTCGCTTAGGTTTAGACGTTTCCAAGGAAGGAACTGTCACCTGGGCTTTACGAAAAACCTCCACCGATTTGCTTCAAGAAGTCAATGCTTGGCTAGTGGAGAAAAAGAAACGTTTTATTCCTGACCTGTACACCAAGTACTTTTTAAACTCGAAAAACCAACATTTTCGAACTACCAGCACCTATTCCTCGCTTGGAGGCAACCGGATTTCCGTCTACGATGAATTGATTCAAGAAAATGCAAAATCCCTGGGTTGGGATTGGCGCCTACTTGCCGCGGTGGTCTACAAGGAATCCGCATTTGATACTACTGCAACCTCTTATGCAGGGGCACAAGGCTTGTTGCAGCTGATGCCCGTGACGCTAGAGCGATTTGGGGTCACTAACCCCAATGATCCGGTAGAATCACTTCGTGGAGGGGTGAAATACCTGCAGTACTTGGATAAGTTTTGGCTAGAGCGGGTTCCTGAAACCAACGAACGGATCAAGTTTATTTTGGCTTCCTACAACATCGGCCAAGGCCATGTGGAAGATGCATGGAGGTTGACCTTGAAGTATCGAAGAAATACCCAAAGTTGGCAGGAGGTGTCTAACTTTTTGAACCTAAAAAGTGATCCCAAATACTACCGCGATCCTGTGGTGAAAAGTGGCTATGCCAAAGGACACATCGCCGTGAACTATGTACGAGATGTGCTGGGATTGTTTCAATCCTACAAGGCCTTAGTAGACCCCTAAATTCTTAATGGAGTTCAAATAGGCCCTCAATTTCTACGGGGATATTGTCAGGAAGGGATCCCATGCCTACTGCAGACCGTACTCCAATTCCCATTTCTTGCCCCCAAACCGCAGCAAAAAGTTCGCTGCAGCCATTCATAACGTAGGGATGTCTTTCAAAAGAAGGCACACAATTGACCATTCCAAGAACCTTGATCACCCGCTTTACCTTATCCAAGGAGCCGAGGGAGGCCTTGATGGTGGCCAGCATCGCGAGTCCAACTTGCCGGGCAGCAAGTTTTCCTTGTTCGATATCCAAGTCTTCCCCTATTCTCCCTACAATCAGGCTTCCGTCGGTTTTTACCGTTCCATGGCCGGATAAGTAAAGAAAATTACCCACTACTAAGCTTGGGGTATATACGCCCAAAGGCTTCGGTGCTGGTGGAAGAATTAAGCCAAGTTTTTCAAAATTCTGTTCAGGACTTTGCATAGGAAATTGAGGTAGGTAAGTAAACGATCTTCCTTGGGATTACAGGGAAGTTAAAGGTAGTAGTTTCTTTGGTTTGGAGGAGGTTTAAGCCCCGTTAAAGGACTTTAAGAAGTAGGTCCAAAAGCAATACTCCGCCCAATCCAGCCACTGCCACGATTGTTTCCATCAGTGTCCAAGATTTCAGGGTATCCTTGATACTTAGGTTGAAGTATTCTTTACACATCCAGAAACCACCATCGTTGAAGTGGGAAAGAACCAAGCTACCAGCTCCAATGGAGAGCACCAATAAATTGGGATCTACGTCAAGTGTGGGTACCAATGGGGCAAGAATGCCGGCCGTGGTCAATCCGGCTACCGTGGCCGAGCCCACAGCAATACGAATCACTGCTGTAATCAACCAAGCCAAAATTAGCGGATGCATGTCCCAAGATTGAATCCCTTCGGCTAGAGCCAAGCTTACCCCAGAGTCTGTAAAAATCTGCTTCAATGCCCCTGCTCCCGCCACAATCAATAGGATCATGGAAATGTCCTTGGTTGCCACTGTGTAAATGTCCATTAGCTGAGCCATGGTCTGCTTTCTTCGTAGTCCTAAGGAATAAGTAGCATAAGCTACAGATACTAGCATGACGACACTTGGGTTGGCTAGAAAGTTGAGTAGTGGCCGCTGGGGATCATCTGAGGCAACGGACATGGATAAAATAGTCGTTGCCACAAGAAGTACCACTGGAAGTAAGGCAGTAAACACGCTATTCCCGATACTCGGAAGCTCGGATTCGGGCTTAGGTTCTGCTTGAAAAGTTTTCAAGGGTTGCGAGGAAATACCTTTGAGAAAAGGAGCGAATAAGGGGCCTGCTAAGATGATGGTAGGAATGGCAACAATCCCTCCATAGAGTAGGGTAAGGCCCATATTGGCTCCAAACTGTCCTACCAAAGCAGCCGGAGAGGGATGAGGAGGAAGAAAGCCGTGTGTCACAGATAAGGCTGCAAGTAAGGGTATTCCTACATACACGGCTGGCAATCGATATTGATAGGAAAGGGTGAAAGCGAGCGGTACGAGCAAGACAAACCCTACATTGTAGAATAGGGGAATGCCCACCACCAAGCCGGTTAATGCCATGGCCCAGGTAATGTATTTTTCCCCAAACACTCCCATCAAGAATCCGGCAATTCGCTGGGCGGCTCCACTCTCTGCCACTAATTTACCGAGCATGGCTCCCGTAACAATCACAATGACCAAGTCTCCCAAAAGTGCACCCATTCCTTTTTGAATCGAGCTGGCTACCTGATCTGCTGGTAGTCCCAATAGAAAGCCAGCCGCGATGGCAGAGATGAGAAAGGAAAGGAAAGGATTGAGCTTAGCCCAGACGATCAGTAAGACCAATAGGGCAATGGTAAGCAATACAAAGAGTAAGGTCATGGGTTTATTGAGGCTGCTCGTCTTAGAAAGTTAGGGAAATCTTCGAAAATCTGGCTGATCCCTTTTCAAAATCTTGCCCACTTCCCTTTTCAATTTTGCTTACGAAGGGGGAGCACAGTTGCCTCCCGGTAGCTCCCAATCGTAAACTCAGTGTCAAAAAGTTCAGACCACTTTAGCATTCTCTTTGCCCAAGGGTATCCGGCTAGTACTCCAGGAATAGGAAGGCCTGGAGCGGCTTTCCCCCTGCTTACTACGCGTAGGTCCTCAACTTGGTCCAGCAAGAGACTATCAGCAGAAATTCGAAGTTCTAGTTCTTCTTGGCCTAGATTCGGATTAGCCGACACCTTAAAATGACTGAAGAGTTGATATAGGATTTCCGTCCCGTCCACATCCTGAAAATTGGCATCGTGGTTGGCCCCACGCTGTTCAATATAGTCGATGGTCAGGTTTCCTCCAGCTGTGGTTGGTCCCAGGATTTGTAGTCCTCGAAATCCGCCATTGGTAAGGTCTTCAAAGGGGAAGGTTCCTGAAGTTGGTGAAAGGATATTAGGAAGCCCAAAATAGCTGAATCTACCCAACTTTTGCCAGCTCCCACCCTGGTAAACGAATGTACCAAGGCTAGAGGTATTGAGCGCAAGGTCATGTCCTTGAAAGTCCAAAATCCCTTCCATCATCGTTAGGCTTCGGTAGATACTGAGATCACAAGCTAGGGATACCTTCCCATCAGGTTTTTGGAGAATTAGAGAGCCTAAAAGTAAGGTTTGGGTATTCAGT
>JAXISU010000075.1:0-7403 GCA_034680425.1 Cyclobacterium sp. | reverse complement strand
CCGTTCGGCGTTCCAGGTGATGGGTTTGTCAAAAATGCGTAAAGTAGCCTTTTGGCTGCACGCAGTGAAGCTAATGCAGGTCAAAAGCCATCCTAGGATAAGCTTTAATCGGTTCATGGGTAAGGGATAAAAAGGACCTAAGGACTAAGTTAGGCAGAAAAATGGAGGAATTCACCCCGATGAAGACAGAAACAGAAAAACTGTTTCCTCAAAATCCTTTCCCTTGGAGGTTTCGGCCCTTTTTGGTAGGACTTTAGAAGTTTACCCCAAACTTTTTTCCCAGCTCCGTCAAATCTTGCACTACTGGATCGAGTAATGGAATGCCCTCTTTTTTTCGGATGATTTCGAGTTCACGCTCTGGATCTCCTGGGATCAAGACTTTTTCATTTCCAGCGGTAGGTTCAGCAGATCGAAATCTACGGATCCACTGGTCCATGTGCTCTTTAAACTCTTCTGCTGGGCGGAAGGCGTCTACGCGAAGGGCGCCAAAAAAGTGGCCCATTCCTTCCCCAACAAGATTTGGAAGCGGATCCAAAAAAGCAACAAAGGGAGGAACCCAGGGCCCATAATTGGCTCCCGAAAGTACACCAGATAAAATATCTACTAATGCTCCGAGGGCATATCCTTTGTGCGAGCCATGTTCCCGATCGCCTCCAAGAGGTAGCAAAGCACCCCCTTCTTTTACTCCACTGGAAGAAATGGTTGCGTTGCCATCTTTGTCTTGTACCCAACCGGTCGGAGTATCCAAGCCCTTGCGTTGGAGGATTTCTAGTTTGCCATTGGCAGCAGTGGTAGTTGCCATGTCTAGCACAAAGGCAGGCTCTTCCTTGGCAGGAATAGCTACTGAAATGGGATTGGTACCCAAAAGACGTTCCTTAGAAAAGGTTGGGGCCACCAGCGGACTTGCGTTAGTCAAGGAGATGCCAATCATGTCTTGCTCCAAGGCCAACATGGCATGGTATCCTGCGATGCCATAGTGGTTCGAATTTTTGACAGACACCCATCCTGTGCCTACATTTTTGGCTTTTTCCATAGCCACCTTCATGGCAAAAGGAGCCACTATTTGGCCGAGGCCGGCGTCACCATCTACAACGGCCGTTGAGGGGGTTTCGTGAGTTACTCGAATTTTTGGGTTGGGGTTGATTCTGCCCTTTTCCCAGAGCCGTACATAGCCACTCAGTCTTGCCACTCCGTGACTATCCACTCCCCGTAAATCTGCCGAAAGCAAGACCTTGGCGGCGAGTTGGGCATCTTCTTCAGGACAGCCAATTTTTTTGAGTATGTCTTCGGTGAATCGAGACAGGTGATCGTAAGAGAACTGATGCATGCCTGTTGGGTAAAATGTGGTTGGGGGTTCTTCAAAGGTAATGGAATTCAGATGGCACCGGGTATCCCTATGCTAATTATAATATAGAAATAATATATGTGTCTTATAAAAAAAATGGAAGTGGTATTCGACCTAGAGGTTAATTTCACCAGAGATCATTCTGGATACTGCTCCCTCTTTCAAAGAGTAGTGCGAGCAGCGGATACTTTCCACGCGGACATGCTGCAAAATGAAATCGATGAGGCAGCTGGCAACCACGATCATGTCCACCCGCATGGCAATCATGCCGGGGATGAGCAATCGCTCTGCTCGATTTTTGGTAATCAGCAACTGAAAAAGTTGGTAAAAATCGCTAACTGGCAATTCGAATACGTGCTGGCCGGTGAGTTTGCATTGCAGCATGGTCGCGTAATACATGTCGATCAGCGTATCAAAGGTGCCTGAGGCCCCCACAAATCCACTGGGCTTGTAGGTGGCAATGGCTTCCAGTAAGGGCTGAAGTTTTTCTCCACAATACTGCTCCAGCTTTTCTACCTCTTCAGGCAAGATGGGGTCGTGGTAATGGAATGCATCCAAAAGACGCTGTCCTCCTATTTCAAAACTTCTTTTCCAGAATACCTCCTGGTTATTGCCAATAATAAATTCGACCGAACCCCCGCCGATATCCATCATCAGGGAGGGATGCTCGTCCAGGGCATCTGAAAAATGAATGCCTTCGTAAATCAATTGTGCTTCTTCTTCTCCAGAAATCACATGGATTTGAATACCGAGTTCTTCCTTGACTTTTTTGACAAAGTCAGGACCATTGGTAGCGTTTCGTACAGCCGAGGTGGCAAAGGCAAATACCTGGTCGATCGCTTCCCCATCAATCAGGTTCTTAAAATGACCAAGGGTATGCACAGCTCTTTTTTCGGCTTCAGGAGTAATCTGATTTTGGGTGATGCCTCCTTGACCCAGTTTCACGGCAATTTTCTCCTTGTAAATGGTCTTAAATTCTTTCCCATTCAGCTCCACCAACAAGAGATGAAACGTGTTGGTCCCCATATCAATTACCGCTGCCTTCTTGGGATGTGCCATTGTCCTTTTTTTTGGATGGGCGAATATAGAAAGTTTTTTAAAAGTTCTATTTTAAGTTTTTATACATCAGATAAAACGCAGGTTAGCAGTAGCTTGAATCTGCCTTGGGACTTGATTTGGGGAGTGAAGGCTTTTTCTATCCGTTGGAGCGTTTATATTTGGTAGAAGAAATAATCCCTCGTGATGACAGATCCAAAGAACCCAAATTACAGCCCATCAGGCCACCTAGAGAAAACCGCCCTTTTGGCGAAAAAAAATGCAGAAGCGGAACAAGGGGGAGGGGCTTCACGAATTGATGCGCAGCACAAAAAAGGAAAACTTACCGCTCGAGAGCGAATAGCCTTGCTTTTGGACGAGGGTACCTTTGAAGAGTTGGATAAGTTTGTCATGCATCGCTCCAAAGACTTTGGTTTGGACAAGGAGCATTACCTCGGGGATGGTGTAGTGACTGGATATGGGGAGGTGAATGGACGATTGGTGTATGTTTACTCCCAGGACTTTACTGTTTTTGGTGGTTCGCTTTCCGAGACCCATGCCGAAAAGATTTGTAAGGTGATGGATTTGGCGCTCAAGAATGGCGCCCCAATTATTGGAATGAATGATTCGGGTGGGGCTCGAATTCAAGAAGGGGTCAATTCACTTGGCGGCTATGCCGATATTTTTTACCGCAACACCCTTGCTTCAGGAGTAGTGCCTCAGATTTCTGCTATCATGGGTCCCTGTGCAGGTGGGGCAGTGTATTCCCCAGCGATCACGGACTTTATACTGATGGTAGAAAATACCTCCTACATGTTTGTGACTGGGCCCAATGTGGTCAAGACGGTTACTCAGGAAACAGTCACTGCTGAGGAATTGGGCGGAGCTTCCACCCACAGCACCAAGTCAGGAGTCACCCATTTTGCCTGCGCCAATGAGGTGGAGGCATTGAAACGGATCAAATCATTGCTGAGCTATCTCCCGCAAAATTGTGAGGACCGAGCGCCTAGCTATCCCTACGAACCAAAGAAAGACGAGACTCGAACTGTATTGGACACCTTGATTCCAGAAAATCCAAACCATCCCTACGACATGCGGGAAGTGATAGGGGGCATCGTGGACCAAGGCTCGTTTTTAGAAGTACATGAAAGTTATGCGGATAATATTGTAGTTGGTTTTGCACGAATTGCCGGCAGGAGCATCGGCATTGTGGGCAATCAGCCCCAATCCATGGCAGGGGTTTTGGACAATCATGCATCGATCAAGGCAGCACGCTTTGTGCGCTTCTGTGATAGTTTCAATGTGCCGCTATTGGTATTGGTGGATGTGCCGGGTTTTTTGCCAGGCACCGATCAGGAATGGAATGGAATCATTACCAATGGAGCGAAGTTGCTTTACGCCTTCTCCGAAGCGACGGTTCCTCGGATCACCGTTATTACCCGAAAAGCCTATGGGGGAGCCTACGATGTGATGAACTCCAAGCACATTGGAGCAGATTTGAATTACGCTTGGCCCATGGCTGAAATCGCCGTGATGGGGGCAAAGGGAGCGGCAGAAATTATCTTCAAAAAAGAGATTGCCGAAGCGGAAGATTCCGAAGCCAAACTCCAAGAAAAGGTGGACGAGTATACCGCCAAGTTTGCCAACCCGTACCGTGCCGCGCACCGAGGCTATATTGACGAGGTGATTCTTCCTTCCGACACGCGAACTAAATTAATCAAGGCATTTAAAATGCTCGAAAATAAGGTGGCTCAATTGCCTCGAAAGAAGCATGGCAATATTCCACTCTAAGAAGTATTCAGGTGTAAGTTTTCACCTTTTCAAATTTTCACTTACCTAAACTTAAAGACACTACCCACTTAAACTATAGTGTCCTACTCCTAAAGCGATGAATGAGACTCAGTTTTTAAAAACCTATTTAAACAATGCTTCTCCTACTGGGCATGAGGCTTCTGGGCAACAGATCTGGCTAGATTACATCAAGCCGTATGTCGACAGCTACTTTACCGACTCCTATGGTACTGCTGTGGCAGTGATCGAGCCCGATGCGCCGTATCGGGTCGTGATTGAAGCACATGCCGACGAGATCAGCTGGTTTGTCAACTACATCAAAGACGATGGATACATCTATGTCCGCCGGAATGGAGGCTCCGATCACATGATTGCTCCTTCCATGCGGGTCAATATCCATACAGATAAGGGGATTGTGCCTGGAGTTTTTGGCTGGCCAGCCATCCACGTGCGGAAAGAAGGAAAAGAAGATGCACCTACCTTGGACAATATCTTTATCGATGTCGGGGCACAGTCCAAAGCTGAGGTGGAGCAGTTGGGAATCCATGTGGGTTGTGTCATCACCTTTCAGGACGAGCTGACCGAATTAAATGGAAAGTATTGGTCAGGCAGAGCCTTGGATAATCGAATCGGGGGATACATGATTGCTCAGGTGGCTCGTAAAATCAAGGAGTCTGGGAAGAAACTACCTTTCGGATTATATATAGTGAATGCGGTTCAGGAGGAAATTGGACTTCGAGGGGCTGAAATGATTGCTCAACGAATCAAGCCTGATGTGGCGATCATTACAGACGTATGTCACGATACTACAGCGCCATTGTACAGCAAAATCAGTAGCGGTGATCAGGCCGCGGGCAAAGGCCCCGTGCTCACCTATGGAGCTTCGGTGCACAAAAAATTACTAGATCTTATCATTGCCGCTGCGCGAAAGCATGAGATTCCTTTTCAGCGAGCGGCTGCATCACGGACTACTGGCACGGATACCGATGCCTTTGCTTATTCCAATGGAGGGGTGCCTTCTGCATTGATTTCCCTTCCCTTGAAGTACATGCATACCACGGTAGAAACTGCCAGCAAAAGTGATATTGAGCAGGTCATCGAACTGATGTATGCCTTCTTGGTGGACTTTGATCCGAGTTTTGATTTCCGGTACATCAGTTAAGAAGGGGACATCCCCATTTGTATAAATTATAGAAATGGGGTTGGGACTTTTTTTTTAACTTGTTGCTACAATCCTGAATCTTTTAAAAATCAGGTTTACAGGTAGACTTAAAAAGTGAAAAATACGAGTTTGAATTAGTGCAAAAACTAAAAAAAATGAAAAAAATTGCTGTTGTACTAGCGCTTATGGCAGGCCTCGGATTTGGGTGCAGTCCCAAGACTCAAGAATCTGCCACGGGATTGGATTCCTTGGGGACTGGGGCTCAGTCCGAAAATGCATTGACTCCAGAGGAGCAGGCCGAAGGTTGGATTTTGCTATTTGATGGGAATAGTATGCAGGGTTGGAGAGCCTTCAATGGGGACACTACTCCGAGTAACTGGATCATTGAAGAGGGTGCGATGAAGGGATTGGGAGCTACGGGTGGAGAAGATTTTGGAGGAGATGTGGTCTATGGGCCTCAGGAGTTCGAAGAGTTTGAGTTGAAGTTTTCTTGGAAAATCTCTGCAGGGGGTAATTCAGGGGTATTCTACCATGTAGTGGAGGGTCCAGCCTACAAGGCTCCTTATTATACAGGACCGGAATACCAGGTGATTGATCAGTTGGGCTTTGCACAGCCTCTGGAAAAGTGGCAATCACTTGCTGGAGATTATGCGATGTATGAGCCGGATTACGAAGGAGTGGTGAAGCCTGCCGGAGAGTGGAACGAGTCCAAGATTGTTTTTTCTGAAGCAGGGGCTAGCTACTGGTTGAATGGAAAGCAGACGGTTGCTTTTGTTCCTTATTCCGAAGATTGGAAGACGCGACGAAATTCAGGGAAATGGAATGATTTCCCCGATTACAAAATTGCCCGCAAGGGGCTAATTGCATTGCAGGATCATGGGGATCCTGTTTGGTATAAAAACATTAAAATTCGACCCTTATGAAAAAAGTGATTTTAGTAGCCTTGCTACTGATTGGGATGCAGACGGTGTATGCCCAGAAAAAAGAAAAGTTATTTAACGGCAAGGACCTAACGGGATGGACCGTGTATGGCACGGAGAAATGGTATGTAGACAAGGGCTTGTTGGTTTCTGAAAGTGGACCTGACAAGGGCTACGGCTATTTGGGCACGACAGCCGAGTATGGTGATTTTGAGGTGGAGTTGGAGTTTAAGCAAGAGGCCAATGGCAACAGCGGGGTGTTTATCCGATCTACGGTAGACGGCACCAAGGTGTCTGGCTGGCAGGTGGAGGTAGCTCCTCCGGGCAACGATACTGGGGGGATTTACGAATCCTATGGTCGGGGCTGGTTGGTAAAGCCTGATCCAGAGAAAGACAAGGCCTTAAAGTTTGGCGAATGGAACAAGATGCGTATTGTGGTGCAAGGGGATCGAGTGATATCTTATGTGAATGGGGTAGAAATGGTCAATTATGCCGATGAGAAGATTGGTGGAGGAAAAGGCGGTGTTTTGCTTCAAATCCACGATGGCGGAGGAATAAAAGTCTATTGGAGAAATATAGTTTTGAAAAAATTATAGTTTACCAAATTTTAAATAAGTTAATGCCCTGTAAATTCGGATTTACAGGGCATTTTTTCTGTAAATTTTTCTTGTTCAGGCTCAAGCACTTGTGCGATTCCCGGGTAGAATCTTGATTTATTCTTGTCAATTGGATTCTTTTTACGATCTTTGCACTCCCAAAAGGCGGGTAAGCTGCATTAGGGGTGTTGGAGTGCTAGTAGAAGGGGGATGAATTTTTAAAATTTATTTTCTTGAATTAGTTGTGCTGAAGTAGAGTTTGATTACCTTTGCAACCCTGTTCAGAAGGAATGGGAAAAAAGTCAAGTGTTTTTAGGGGGTTAAACTCCAAAAATGTACGTGTTCCAAAAATGTTTGGAAGCAAGTTCTTTGAAGTGATGTAAGGCAAAAAAGATTAACCTGAGAACGAGGTTGTTTATGGGTATGATTTACCTGTAGACAGACTTATAATAGACAACATACAATGGAGAGTTTGATCCTGGCTCAGGATGAACGCTAGCGGCAGGCCTAATACATGCAAGTCGAGCGGCAAGTTGGGTAGTAATACTTGACCT
>JAXISU010000074.1:0-7470 GCA_034680425.1 Cyclobacterium sp. | reverse complement strand
GGAATTGGTCTGGGCGCACTTGTATCGGGATGGCTATATGGCAACGAATCGGCTAATTTTCAAATAGCCTTTCTTTTTTCTGCTGGGGTGGCAAGTCTCGGTTTGGTCATTTTGCTTTTCATCAAAAGTGACGGAAAACCGGAACCGGTCTCAGTAACCTAGGTAGTCGCTTTTACGCGGAATGGCGAGAATGGATTTTTGACGACCATTGTAGTAGGTCACTTTTTTCCCGTCAAAATAGGCCCCTTCTTCGAGCATCACGCGAACATCCTTGTTCCATTCCTTGACGAACACCACTGCATTCAACTCAATCGCATAACCTGTGTGTGCATGCATCGGAAAATCACCCGCTCCAGGGGTATCACCCTGGTTGTCCCACATGCCGATGGTCGGTCCAGCCGAATGCCCATAGAAGCCCAGTGGATGGGTGTAAATGCTTCCTTTGATACCCTCTTTTTGCATTTGCTCGCGAGCAGACTTCAAAATTTGATTGCCTGTTTTGCCAGTGGTGAAATTCGTGGTCAAGATATCCTGCAAGCGATTCCCCACCTTCAGGGCATCTTGCAAGTAGGCTGGAACTTCCGTTTCCCCAGCCTTGAGCACATAGGCCAATTCCTGAGTATCCGTATTCAGACGCAAATAGGTAATCCCAAAATCGATATGGAGCAAATCCCCAGGAAGAATCACTTGCTCAGTTGGGCGAATTGAAAAAGAACGAGAAGCTTCCTGTGAACTAGGATCTGCCCGCTGAATGTCCACTGTTGGGTGAAACCAAGTGTCCAACTTCATCTCCTTGATTTTTTCTCTGTAGAACCAAACCACATCCTCTGTGGTGGTAACTCCAGGAGTGATCACGCGATCTGAAAGCCCTTCAGCAATGATGTAATGTGCCAGTTCTTGAATGTGCTTGTAGGTGGCCATTTCAGCTGCAGTACGCGTTTCTAGCCAACGTACTGCAAGTGTCTGGGCGGATACTACTTTTGTCTTCTCTTGAGCTGGAAGGATCCGCATCAATTCCTCGTAATCAAAATGGGTCAACCCATCTGCATGCCCGTAATCCTTGGAGAAGTTCAGTCCAATTTTTTTCGGCTTTTTGGCTTGAATAATTTCCAATAAAGCTTTCCATTGATCCGGTTGCGCTTCAGGATCCCAAGCTTTTTTAAAGGACTTGCCCACATCGTAACGCGCTACCGCATACGTTTCTACAGGAGCATTTGGACTTGGCTGGTACATCACTAGTATGGTACGTCTACGCGCAGCATGCCAGGTAGCTGGCAAAAGTGTACGGATCACAGGATCCTCGTTGTATTCGCGGGAAACAACTATCCAAAAATCAATGCCCGTCTCAGTCATTATAGTAGGCAATACCTGCTGGATTCGATCTTCCAACCACCCATCCACAACCGCTGCCTGCTCACGAACAGAGAGTACAGCTGGCCCTTGGGCAAAAACAGGATAAAGAAATAGGGAAAAGGCGATGGAAAGCAGGAGTCGATTCATAAAGACAAAATTTTGAATCGTCAAGATACTTCTTACCTCCTAAAAATCACAGCCGCAACGGGAAAATTAGGAGGCAGTAGGGAGGTCTGTCTTGGACTTAGTCTTTCTTTTACTAATCTGATCAAACCGATACAGGAGCAATCCCGCAGTGATTGTAAGACCAATTAACAAACCAATCCAAATTCCCTTTTCTGCAAAGCCCATCGTAAATGCAAGGAAATACCCCAGCGGAAGTCCAAGTCCCCAATAGGCTAAAAAAGTCACTACTGTGGGCACCTTGACATCTTCTAGACCACGAAGGACACCCAAGCCTACCACTTGGATCCCATCTGAAAGTTGGAATAACCCCGCCAAAACCAATAGCGAAGCGGCTAAGGAAATGACTTGTGGATCATCAATGTAGAGGGTGGGAAGAAAAAATCGGAGCACAAAAAATAAAAGCGCGCACACAAACATAAAAGTTGCCACCATCCCGAAAGCCACCATTCCAGCCTCCCGCATTCCTTTGAAGTCTTCTTTGCCTATGTAATGACTGACGCGAATCATCCCGGCTGTAGCTAGACCTGTAGCCATCATGTAACTGATGGAAGCTAAGTTTAAAGCAATTTGATGGCCTGCAAGCGCATTGACACTGATCCATCCCATCATGATGGCCGCAGCACTGAATGCAGATACCTCGAAAATAAATTGAAATCCGGTCGGTACGCCTATTTTTAAAATCCGTTGGCAAAGCGTCCAATTGGGCTTGAATCGAAGTAGTTGAATGTTGAATTCACTGTAGCGCTTGGAATAAAGCACATAAGCTCCCATCAGCACCATCATCAATACACGTGAAATTAAGGTTGCCCAAGCAGCTCCCAAAAACCCTAATTCCGGAAATCCCCAATATCCCCAGATCAACAACCAATTCAGGAATACGTTGACTAAGTTGGCAGAAATGGTGATGAACATGGCTTGCTTAGTTTGCGAAAGGCCTTCGACAAACTGCTTGAATGCTTGAAACACCATCAGGGGAACCAGGGAGGCTGTGATGATTAATAAAAATGGCAAGGCTAAATCCGCAACTTCTTTAGGCTGATTCAAAAGCGATAGATTTTGAGAGAACAAAAGCACAAGGCCAAACAAGGCTATCCCAGCTAAAAAATTGATAAGCAAGCTATTGCTAAATAACCTAGCTATTTGGTTGGTTTTTCCTTTTCCATAGGCATTGGAAACTAAGGGTGTCAATCCCATTGAAATTCCGATACCAAACATGAGTACTACAAAAAAAATACTGTTGGCGAGTGAAGAGGCTGCCAGTTCCAGCGCTCCCAGGCGCCCAACCATCATGGAATCGGCTACGCCTACAGCTACTTGCCCTAGCTGACTGAGCATCACTGGATAAGCCAAAAGAAAGGTGGTTTTTACTTGTTCTCGTACTGCCATAGTTTTAATATCCTAATGCTCTTGCGACGTGAAAAATAGCAATAACCGACAAAGAATCGGTGATTTTTCCCTGCATCACCCAATCCAATGCCTCCACAAAAGGAAGTTTTTTGATGCTAATGTCTTCCGTGTCCTCAAATTCTGGTTCTCCTTCAGTCAGACCCTGAGCCAAGAAAATATGACCGACCTCATCGGTTACCGAATTGGAGGTATGGATCAACTGTAGCTCAGTCCATTGGCTAGCAGTTAGTCCTGTCTCCTCTTTCAATTCCCGCTTTGCGGATGCAAGGGTAACGACTTCCAAAGGGCCTCCACCCATGGGTACTTCCCAGGAGTAGGAGTTTAGTGCATAGCGGTATTGACCCACCAGCCAGGTATTCCCTTCTTCATCTAGGGGAAGAATGGCAATCGCCTTGTTTTTGAAATGGGTTTTGCCATAAATCCCATCCTTCCCAGCAGGTGTGATTACCTCATGGTGCTCCACTCTAATCCAGGGATTTTCGTAAACAGTCTCTTTGGATTTGGTTTTCCAGGGGTTTTCAGTCATGGCAATCAAAAAAAAAGGGTGGCAAGCCACCCTTATTCGTTTTTCTTAGGGATTAGGCAGGAATTGGTAGCACTTTAGAATCCTTAAAAGTAGATAGAATCACCATGGATTGCATGGAGTCTACTTCTTTGATTTCAGAAACTTTTTCCAACATCAATTTTTGATAAGCCATGATGTCTTTGGCAATAATTTTCAAAATGAAATCACCTGTACCAGTAATGTGGTGACATTCAATCACTTCAGGAATCAAATTGATCTCTTTCATGAAAGCATCAATATTCCCTTTATTGTGACCAATCAGGCTTACCAATACAAAGGTGCTCACGCCCAATCCGATTTTCTCTGGATCCAACTTCGCGTGGTAACTCTTAATGATACCAGATTGCTCCAATTTTTTCACACGCTCCAAGGTGGGAGCTGGAGATAGCCCTATATCTTTTGAAAGTTGAGCATTGGTGATTTTGGCATTGCTCTGAAGTATTTCCAAAATACTTCGATCGATCTTATCGAATTTAATTCGAATGTTGCTATCCATTTTTTTGTGCTTTACAAAATTTTATGTGGTGCAAATTTACAATAATTGATGAAAGTTCTAGGATTGAGATCAAGTTTTTTAACTCAAAATCGAAATATTGTTAAAGATTCTGATGGATTAAACGAATAATCACCTTATTTACTCCAAAGAACACCTTGATTTCAAATTATCTCCTGCGAAAAGGGAAAATGAAGACTTTGAGATCTTTACAATTTATTCTTCTTGATAAAGTCTCTCGCCTCTTGGTGCGCAGGGTGCTTTCGTTTCGCATACCTTTTCACTTGGTTGAAATAGGTTTTTGCCAAAGCTCTATTTTTTTCTGCCGTAGCGATCTTTCCTAGAGAGATCAAGGAGTACAGGTAATAGCCACTTTCTTGAGTTTCAGATTCCTCTCCTATGGTGACGGTTTTGGAATAATAGCGCTTTGCCTCAATGTTATTTCCGATGCGGTAATAGTATTCCCCCAAATAAAATGCAGCATAGCGACCACTTGTGGCTTCGTATCCAAATTGCTTCTGCTCAATCCGATTCAAGATCTCCAAGGATACCTGCATGGCCTGTGTCCACTTACCTGTGGTGTAGAGGTAGCGCGCATAGGAACGATGGAAGTACGGATTGTTCGGAAACTTTTCGTGCAAGTATTCTACAATTCGTAAAGCGTCCTGTGGTCTTTTCTCCTCGGATCCATACAATCGAAATAGAAAGTATTGGGCCTCTACGCGGGTGTAGAAGGCATTGGATGCTACTTTTTCCAATTGTGCAAGCCCCAGCTTCTTATTGCCTTTTGGAAATAATGCCAAAACGGGTTTCAACAGAGGATAATTCTCCGGAATCCAAACAGAGAAGTAATTGAACAGCGCATCACCCAACAGGAGCTCTGGATTAAATTCTTCTTCTCCTCGGCTCATCTCCATGTAGGTCAGGGCACTTTTCCCAGCAAAAGTGGCTTTGGTCCAACTCTTTCGCTCGCTGTACAAGCGACCTTGAAATCCATAGCCAGCAGCTAGGAAAAAAGCAGCCTCCTTATTCCTTGGATTCTTATCCAACATTTTCTTTGCCTTTGCATTGGCACGATCCAGGTATTGAATAAAAATATTGTCGTATCGCTTGTTGTCTACATTGATCTCAATACGCCACCAATAGCCCACAGCCATCAAAAAATCAGGAAGCGGGTGCTCCGGATACTGATACATGATCACCGCAAAATCTCGTTCTGCCGTAGCAAAATCAAAATTGTACATGCTATTGATCGCCTTTGTGATCCGGTACTGCAATCCTTTGTCCAAAAGTAGGTAGGAGGAATTGGCAGGTACTGGTTCCGGTGCCTGGGCTTTTGCCTCAGGAATGAACACTAAACAAAGAAATAAAAGAAGCCCGTGAAACAGGTGTCGCATAGCATGTAAAGGGTTTACGTTGCAAATCTACGGTGAATTCAAGACAAACGTTTAGATTTACGGGCATAAGACGAGAAAATGGCAACAGCACCTTCCCCTTTGGCTCAAAAAATTTCAGATGCACTGGATTTTGACAAGAGACTTTTCTTCGTTTTTCTGGTGCTTACCTTTCTTGTAATCAGGTACTTGACGAATACCCTCGTGTTGGAAGCCATTCCTGATTCGGAACGATTGGAGGCTCAGGGTGACCTGCTGTTTTTTCACATTTTTAACACGCTGAACTACCTTTGGACTCCCTTTGCCCTGCTTTGGAAGTTTACCGTGATTGCATTCCTTTTCTGGTCAATTGGATTGACCATCGGCTATAAGGTCAAGTTTAAAGAGCTTTGGAAGTTTGCTCTGGTGGCTGAACTCATCTTTATTTTTCCTGAACTGCTCCGACTACTTTGGTACATGAATCCAACAGGAACGGTGAGTTACCTCGAGATCCAAAACTTCGAGCCCTTGTCTGCCCTGTGGGTGCTGGGTCCAGAAAATGTACAGGAACGATACCATTACCCCCTGTCCCTACTGAACTTATTTGAAATCGGATACGGGTTAGTTTGGGTACTTGGCTTTCATACGATCAGCCGCAGAAGTATCCAAGAGAGCATTCCCGTGGTACTCCTCTCCTATTTTCTTCCCTTGTTTCTTTGGCTTGCATTCTATGCAGCCTCCTATCGCTAGGCCGGTTTTATCTTTTTAGCATCTCCCCGACAGCGATCGGAGCAATACTTAACTTCCTCCCAGTTTTTTTCCCATTTTTTTCGCCAAATAAAAGGACGGTTACAAACCACACAGATTTTGGTGGGCAGGTGTTGTTTTTTCATGTTAGGACCAACGTTTAGAAAGGGTGTGTTTGGCCAATACACGTACTGCATCGGCTACCACTTCAGGTGCCTTTTGAGCCGCCCAGATGCGGTCTCTAGCCTCAGCGGCTGCCTTTTCCACGTCAACAATGGGATAAGGGTACGTTTCACCATAGGCAAAATTGAGACCTTGCAACTCTATAGGGGTCAGTTCCCAGGGTGTATGTAAAAATGCAAGGGGAACAGGTGCCAGCTCAGGCACCCATTTACGGATAAAGACACCCTCTGGATCCTGTTCTTGAGATTGCTTAACGGGATTGTAGATCCGCACGGTATTGATCCCTGTTACACCAGCCTGCATTTGCAATTGAGGATAGTGGATGCCCGGCTCAAAATCCAAAAATTGCTGCGCTAAATAGGCAGAACCAGACTTCCAAGGCTGGCCCAAGTGGTGGGTAAGAAAAGAAACTACCATGGCGCGCATGCGGAAGTTAATGTAGCCTGTCTCTCGCAGGCAGCGCATACAGGCATCCACGAGGGGAAAGCCTGTTTTGCCCTCTTCCCATACCTTGATCCAAGCGGGTTGTGGCGTGTAGGGAAAAGACAAAAATCCACGATTGATGGGCTCTTTTTCCATTCGGGACTCCATCTCAAACTTTTGAATAAAATGGCAATGCCACCTCAAGCGCGACTGAAAATTAGCCAGGTTACGGGCTTGAAAACCAGTGGCTGACTTTTGCATAGAAGCTTGAAACACGTCCCGTAGCGAGAGACATCCCCAAGCCAAATAGGGCGAAAGTCGACTACAGCCTGTTCGACTTCCTTCGGGCTTG
Organism: Cyclobacterium sp.; assembly: GCA_034680425.1. Taxonomy (GTDB): domain Bacteria; phylum Bacteroidota; class Bacteroidia; order Cytophagales; family Cyclobacteriaceae; genus Algoriphagus. Next base: position 388 of record JAXISU010000074.1, on the reverse strand, counting down.
CTGATTTGTTTGCTATAGTTTTTGACACGCTCCTCAAGAAAACTTTTCAAGTACCTACGCCCATTTCGTTCTCCTCCAGGCTGCATGATGTCTTGTGAAGTGGTCCAAATTTCAGGCAAGGTGGTGAAAACCTGCTCGAGTTGCTGCGCTTCAGGAATAGGCACGAAGGTAGCCCGATCGAATTTTGGATGAGCAAGTGGAGCCGTCATGAATGCATGCCAAAAAGATTCCCATCCCTTTCTGTTTTTACGTCTGCGCTGCACCCCCTGCTGCTGGTACTCTTTCCAAGGGATGCCCTGGGCGCTGAAATAAGCAGCCATTTCCCGATCTCGGGCGTAAGTGACCGCGATACCCGTTTCCTGATGGGAATAGACAGCTTGAATGGAAT
>JAXISU010000073.1:0-7506 GCA_034680425.1 Cyclobacterium sp. | reverse complement strand
GTGGACCCCATCGTCACCTCAGCCCAGAGTATTACGGGCTTACAAACAATCCTTTCCCGAAGTGTCAACGTAACCGAAAACCCAGCAGTAGTCACTGTAGGTGCCATTCATGGGGGCATTCGCCACAACATTATTCCTGAAAAAGTAGAACTCATCGGTACCATCCGCACCTTTGGAGAAGCGCAACAAGCACTCGTACACCGCAGAATCAACGAAATCGCCACCAATATCGCCGAAAGCGCTGGTGCCAAAGCAGAGGTCAACATTCTCAAACTTTACCCAGCCACCATCAATGACGAGGCCCTAACTGCAACCATGCTGCCCTCCCTAACCGCTGCTGCAGGAAAAGAAAATTTGATCTTGATGGACCCAATGACCGGCTCAGAAGACTTCAGCTTTTTCCAAAAGGAAAAGCCAGGCGTATTTGTATTCTTGGGCGGAATGAAGCCGGGAGCTGATCCTCTTAAAACCCCTTCCCACCACACCCCAGATTTTTACCTGGACGAAAGTGGATTTGTACTCGGTGTCCGCGCCTTGAGCTACCTGGTCGTGGATTACATGGGGATGAAGAAGTAGTATGTCGATCTATTTATAGCTTCCCATTTGTATAAGGCTCTTCTCATAAAGTTGACTCGTAATCTTAAATAACTCGCTTATTAGATAAAGTATTCCTGCACCGTAGGAGCGAAATAAGACTTTATAGGTTCTAGAAATTGCGCACCTCCGGAGCGCGGCTTTTCACTTTCATTTTATTCTATTAACATATTGCTCCTCCGGAGCATTTTAAAAAAAGTATCCAATAACGCATCTTCCTTAAGATGACTATTTCTTGCTCCGGAGGAGCAAAATGATACTAGCAGTGAAATACAAAAAAGTACCCTGAGCTCCAGAGGAGCGAAATAAAACTTAATAAATCCTAGAAATTGCTAAGCTCCAAAGCGCACTTTTTCAATTGTTTTTTTCTATTCACATATTACCTCTAAATCACATGGGTAAACTCCCTCTGGGGCAAAAAACTAGTTAACCTACATTCTACGAACTAGTTCGAAGAAAATTTGACTCATCAAGGGTTCGGCTAGGCCAGCAGCAGCAATCACATCTTGCAGCGATACTTGATGGATTTTTCCAGGAACACCTAGGTCCGTGATGGCGGACAAGCCAAACACTTCCATCCCAGCGTGACAGGCCACCAGTACCTCAGGAACGGTACTCATGCCTACTGCATCTCCTCCGAGGGTGCGCAGGTAGCTGTATTCTGCAGGAGTCTCCAAGTTTGGGCCCTCCACACCACAATAGACTCCTGTGTGCAGCTTGATGCCTTTTTCCTGTGCAATCTGCAAGGCCAAGGCAATCAATCGAGGGGAATAGGGTACGCTCATGTCTGGAAATCGTGGTACCCAATCCTCGTAATTTTTTCCTCGCAAAGGATTTTCTGGAAATAGGTTGATGTGGTCCGAAATCACCATCACCTCACCCACGGCTTGTGCAGGGTTCAATCCCCCTGAGGCATTGGATACCAGGAGGGTCTGTACACCCAAGCCCCGCATCACCCGAATGGGAAAGGTAACTTCTTTCATGGAATACCCTTCGTAGTAATGGAAGCGCCCCTTCATGGCCAGTACTTTTTTTCCTCCCAAACGGCCAAAAAGCAAGGTGCCGCTATGACTTTCTACGGTGGAAATAGGAAAATGAGGTATGTCTTGGTAAGGGATTTCCAAGTCCACTTCGATCTGGGAAGCCAAATTCCCGAGTCCCGTTCCTAAAATAATTCCAATTGCTACGGGATCGGAATGGATCCCTTGGATGTAGGCCATGGCCTGTTCCACTTGCTGCTTGTAGTCCATTTAAAATTTAAGATTACCTGTTCAAAGATAGGATTTTGAAAAATTGTTCGAACTTTTCTGGGTACTTCTGTGTATAAAGGTGATAAAATTCACCCCATGATTAAGATTATTGTAAGCACCAATCGTAAAAACGCAGTTTCAAGTACCATCGCTACGCTTTACCAGCAGATTTTAGCCGAAAAAGGAGCTACTTCTGAAATTCTTTACTTATCCGACTTGCCTGCCGATTTTACGGCAACTGCCTTGTACGAAAACAATGGTAAAAATCCGGAGTTCAATGCCTTTCATGACCGGGTCAAGGAGGGAAAAAAGTATGTATTTATCGTCCCGGAATACAACGGATCCTTTCCAGGAATCCTCAAAACATTCATCGATGGGATGACCTATCCCAATTCATTCCAAAACAAAAAGTGTGCGTTAATCGGTTTGTCCTCAGGAATTGGCGGGGGTGGCATCGCTATGAGCCACCTCACCGACATCTTCCATTACCTGGGTATGCATGTTCTTGCTCTCAAGCCCAAACTGGCTAAGATAGAGCAAAATATGTCAGATAACCTGCTCACCAACAGGCTGTATGTAGAACTACTACATACCCAGGCAGACATGCTGCTCGACTTCTAGGACTTAGTCCACGTTGTCGTGCAAGAATCTATTGTTCCCTAAAATCTCATTCTCCTCATTGAGGTTGAATCTGCTAAGGGAAGATTCTGAGCTATGCTGAGGCTCATTCAAAATCACATTTTTGCGCTGGTAAGCTGGCACCACCATCTTCTCAGTCAAATCATCTGAAGCAGTAGTTAGGGCACGGCCACCTTTCAATTTTTCGAATCGCTCGTGGGCGCGCTGAATCGCCTTCATTTTCATTTGCTCGTAGTAATCTGTAGCAAATACGGGAGCAGTAGGCTGTTGCGGTTCCACAGGCTCAGCTGCTGCCACAGGAGCCTCTTGCTCTTGGTACAGGTTAAGCACTACTTTTTCTTCTACTTGTGGCTCTTCCATCACTGGAGCTTCCGCTACAGGCTGGATCTCAAACGAGAATACTTCTTCTTTTACTTCTTCCTCCTCTACCACAGGAGTAACCACCGCTACTAGAGCTTTGGGAAGGGTAAAGGTAAATGTACTTCCTTCAGCGATGGGCTCTTCTATTACTTGTGCTGACTTTCCAGAATCCAAATCGATTACAGTTTTAACTTGCTCAGGAGCAGGTACTGGAGTTGGAGCAGGTGCAGGTGCAGCAGCTACTGGCGATGCAAATGCAGATACAGGAGCAGCAGTAGATGTGGTTCTTGGAGTATTGGCAAGTCTATCCATTTCGAAACCGGTAGCAATGACGGTCACTCGGATGGCTCTACCCAATTCAGGATCAATACCCTGACCAAAGATCACCTCTGCATTGTCTCCAGCTTTTTCTTGGATGTATTCAGTAATGTCGCTTAGCTCGTCCATAGAAAGTTCTTCTTCTTCACCAGACATGATGGAAAGCAAGATTTTCTGAGCGCCTTTGATGTCTACATTGTTGAGCAATGGAGAAGAAATCGCAGATCCAGCCGCACGGATGGCACGTCCTTCGCCCTCTTCAGTAGCAGAACCCATCACGGCAGCACCCGCATCTTTCATCACGGTCTTCACGTCCTCAAAATCGACGTTTACATCTTGGTGGATGGTGATGATTTCAGCAATGGAACGTGCAGCAGTACTCAAGATATCATCTGCCTTGCTGAAAGCAGTTCGGATAGCGAGGTTACCGTAGATCTCACGCAACTTATCGTTGAGGATGACCAAAACGGTATCGCAATTCTCACGAAGGGATTCTATCCCAGCCTGAGCAACTGCCATTTTCTTCTTTCCTTCAAACATGAAGGGAGCGGTCACGATCCCAACAGTAAGGATATTCAATTCTTTAGCAATTTTGGCTACGATTGGAGCGGCACCAGTTCCTGTACCTCCGCCCATACCTGCGGTGATAAACACCATTTTGGTATTGTCGGCAAGGAGTTCCCGAATCTCCTCTTCGGATTCCAAGGCTGCACATCTTCCTTGCTCAGGATTTGCGCCTGCGCCTAGTCCTTCAGTCAGGTTGGCTCCTAGCTGAAGTCTCAAAGGAACGGGGCTAGATTTCAAAGCCTGGGCATCGGTATTGACCACGACGAATTCTACGTCCTTAATTCCTAGGCCATACATGTGGTTGACGGCATTGCTACCACCGCCACCTACACCAATGACTTTGATGATGGACTTTTGATTTTTGGGGAGATCAAATCTGTAATCTTTCATGTTATCTGACATAATTATAATTGGTGAATTTATTTAATGCTGGGGTACTCGTTGGGTGATTTTTTAGGTTTGATTTTAACTTTTAGTAATCGGCATCATCACCGATATCGTCTGAGATAATTCCCTTCAGTTTTTCGCCAATATTTTTGAAAAAATCCTTAGAGATATGGTCTCTTTTTACCACTTGCTTCGGCTTGACACCTGAGTTGGCTCGGCGATTTTGGTACATTTCTTCTCGAATATCTAGGGACTTGAACCCTGCGAGAACCAATCCCACGGTCGTAGCATACATCGGGCTCTTGACTTCCTCTAGCACTGATTTTCCCAAGTGCTCATTTGGAAAACCGATTCGGGTATCCAAGCCAGTCATGTATTCAAACAGCTGTGAGATGAACTGCATTTGTGATCCTCCTCCAGTGAGGACAATCCCTCCTGCTAGCTTCTTGTAATAGCCGCTCTGCATGATTTCGTTTTGTACGATCTCAATGATCTCTTCCATTCGTGCTTGGATGATGGAGGCGAGATTGCGAATGGATATTTCCTTGGGAGCTCGGTTTTTCAGGCCTGGAATCGATACAATTTCATTGGGGTTGGCTTCCGCAGCGATGGCTTTTCCAAAGCGAGTTTTTAACAACTCCGCTTGGTTTTGCATCAGCATACAGCCTTCCTTGATGTCAGCCGTAATGATGTTTCCTCCCAAAGGAATCACCGCGGTGTGACGGATGATGTTTTCGTAGAAAATCGCAATATCTGTGGTACCACCACCGATATCGATCAAGCAAACCCCTGCTTCTTTTTCCTCCTCGCTGAGGACCGACAGGGAGCTGGCCAAGGGCTCGAGAATCAACTGCTTGGAAGTTAGATCGGCACGCTTGACACACTTGTTGATGTTATTAATTGCAGAAGTCTGGGCCGTGATCACGTGAAAATCCGCCTCCAATCGAGTGCCCGACATCCCTACTGGATCTTTGATTCCACCTTCGTAATCGACGGTATAATCCTGGGGCATCACGTGGATGATGCTATTGCCTGGAGGCACAACGATGTTGTGCATGTCAGCGGTAAGTCGCTGTACATCCTCAACGGTGATTTCGTCCTCAGTAGGCTGACGCATGATGCTTCCATGCATGATTTTGCTTTGAATGTGCTGACCAGCAATCCCAACAATCACTTCCGCAATGTTGACCTCCGCCATGTTGGCACATTCTTCTACAGCCTTCTCGATGGCATGCACGGTCTTATCGATGTTGGTCACGATTCCTCGCTCTACCCCATCCGATACCGCCTTACCCATCCCTAGGACTTCTAGTTTTCCAAATTCATTCTTGCGGCCAATGATGGCGCAGATTTTGGTCGTCCCGATGTCCAGACCTACAATTAGTTTGTCGTTTTCCATATCCAAGCTTTATTCACAAACGATTTGATTTTTATACTTTACGCTGATCCGCTTGTAAGCATCCCAGCCCTTTCTAGGCAATATTTCTTTGTAGAGTACCGCGATGCGGTTGAACTTGCTTTCAAAGTCTTTGGCGTCACCAAATTCAATGACCTGCTTCCCAACCTGCTGGTGAATGCGGATGTCATTTCTCCCATTAATCTCCAACTCAGTCACCTGTGCACTCCAGAATTTGTCATTCGCAATAAAATGAATCAAAGGCATCAACTCGGGTAGTACATCTAACCTGCCTTGATCCATCAAGGAACCGATATAGGGTCCCTGTAAAATCAACACCCGACTGGTATAAGTCGGCGAGGTAGCAATGAGCAATCCCTCCTTCGTGATGTAGCCATCTGCACTTTCCGGTCGAGCAATTCGCGCGATGGGTTCATGCTGAGTCAGATTTAACTTCAAGATTCCTTGTTGGTCTATGGATGCCTCTACCGTGCGGATAAATGGGTGACCCAACAAACGATCCTCTATGTCTCTTAAGGGCACCTCCCGCATCGGAAGGCCTTTTTTCAATTCTGGAAAAGCGGAGGAAAGGATAGTTAAAATCTCTTTTTCTTCCACGAAATAGACTCCACTCACCGCCTCCAAGTTGACCTCTACCTGGCTGAAGGTTTTGGTTTGGTTTTGCTTTTCCACAAATCCAATGTATCCAGCCGCGGTTAGGCAGAGCATCACAATTCCGAGTACCTTTTTCACCTTAGCCTTATTCATGCGTTCGAGGGGTTAGGTCTAGAATTGGTCCATGCTGCAATACCCGGTACTAGCCGGTCGATATCTCCTGCACCCAGGGTGACTAGCACCTCAGGAGAAGAAGAAGCCAAGAAATCCATTACCTCGGTCTTCTGAATGCACACCTTCTTGCTGGCCTGTATGTCCTCCAAAAGCATTTCAGAAACTACTCCTGGGATAGGAAGCTCACGAGCTGGGTAGATCGGCAATAGCACCACCTCGTCCGCAAGGGATAGGCTCTCAGAAAATCCAGGAGCGAAATCACGGGTGCGTGTGAAGAGATGCGGTTGGAAAATCACCGTCATCCGTTGGGATGGGTACATGGCCCGAACTGAACTCAAGCAAGCCTTAATTTCTTCCGGATGGTGTGCGTAATCATCGATGAAGATTTTACCCGCCTGCGCGGAATGAATTTCAAAACGTCGTTTTACGCCACGGAAACTCTTGATTCCTTCACGGATTTGGGCTTCATCTACTCCATGATCAAGCGCAATGGCGATGGCTGCAAGGGCATTTTCCACGTTGTGGAAACCAGGAATTGCCAATTCAAGACCCTTGATCTGGTTTTTGCTGCCGATGTAATCGAAAACAAAGGAGTTGGGCTTCGCAATTATATTTTCGGCATGAATGCCATCTGAACGAAGGCCATATTCCCGAAGACTGGATGGGGCAATCCCCTGATCTCCCAAGCGGTAATGTGCATGACTTTGCAGGTACACCTTTCCTTTTTTGTCTACCAAAGACAAAAACTGTCGGAAGCCATCCAAGATGGATTGCTCATCTCCATAAATATCCAAATGGTCTGGATCTGCACTCGTCAAGACGGCCTCATTCGGGTGCAGATGCAGGAAGGAGCGGTCAAATTCATCTGCTTCCACCACGACAAGAGCCTCTTTGGACTTGCCTGAAAGGATCAAGTTGCTGTTGTAGTTCTGTGTAATACCACCCAAGAAGGCAGTTACTGCCTTTCCTGCTGACTTCAACAAATGCGCCACTAGAGAGGATGTACTGGTCTTGCCGTGCGTACCCGCTACCGCAATGGTGTACTGGTCCTTGGTAATCATGCCCAATACCTCCGCTCTTTTCTTCAAAAGGAATCCCTGCTGGAAAAAATGAAGCAGCACAGAATCCTTCGGAATCGCTGGCGTCCAAACCACCAAGACTTCTTCCGGACGCTCCCGGAATTGGGTAGGAATTGCTTCGATCTGG
>JAXISU010000072.1:0-7524 GCA_034680425.1 Cyclobacterium sp. | reverse complement strand
ATCGTGGACCTGAGTCAGGCACAGCAAGTTCAAGCCAAAAAAGTGATTATTGAGGTCAACTACGGAGAAATCAACTTGAATTATGGATTGGGTCAAACTTCCAAAGGGCAAGTAATTGCAGCTGTAGGAGGGGGATCGATTTACCATAAGCTACCCCCCGAATCCAATCCGGTAAAAATACGAATGATAACTACCCCCCTGTGCCGAACTTCAGTTCCTGATCACCTCAGGGCCATAGGGGAAGATGTTTTTGTGACCAAAGGCTATGCAGCCTCAGATCCGAGACTCTTGGAATTTATTCTAGATGTAGGCGTTGGCGCTCTCACAATCGAGTAAGCATGTTAGAAATCCACCAACTCAATAAGGCGTATGGTAGCCACAAAGCGCTAACTGACCTAAATTTAGTGGTTCCGGAAGGAGGAATTTTTGGTTTATTGGGGCCCAATGGAGCAGGAAAAACCACCCTCATCCGAATTATCAATCAAATCATCGAACAGGATAGCGGGGAAGTTGTGATGGATGGACAACGTCTATCCGGAGAGTCTATTCGTAAAATCGGATACCTTCCAGAGGAGCGAGGCTTGTACAAAAAAATGGGGGTTTGGGATCAGCTCATTTATTTTTCAAGGATTAAAGGGCTGATGGCTTCTGAAGCGAAGCATCGGGTGCAGCTGTGGTTGGAGAAGTTTGATATTGCTTCTTGGAAAAACAAGAAAATTGAAGACCTGTCGAAAGGCATGGCTCAGAAAATTCAATTTATTGCTACAGTCATTCATGAGCCTAGGTTATTGATTTTGGACGAACCTTTTTCTGGTTTTGATCCCGTCAATGCGGCTCTTCTAAAGGATGAAATTTTAGAATTAAAGAAGACAGGGACGACTATTCTGTTGAGTACCCACCGCATGGAGTCCGTGGAACTCCTTTGTGATCAAGTAGCCATGATCCACAAGTCAAAGAAAATATTGGATGGAAGTATCCGGGAGATCAAATCTAGATTTAGACCCTTGGAAATCCGGGCAAGTATCGATCAACTCAATCAAGAATTACCCTCCCACTGGCAGGTAGAATCCCGAGAAGAAGGGAGAGTTGAGCTAGTATTGCCGGTGAATGGGCAGTCTCCCAATCAACTCCTGCAGGAATTAATGGCGTTTGGGCAGGTCACTTCTTTTCAGGAGCGCTTTCCAACCATGGAGGAAATTTTTATTCAACAAGTAAATGCGAGTGGCCATGCATAAGGTATTGCTTGTCATTCAGCGGGAGTACCTGGCACGGGTGAAGAAAAAATCCTTCCTTATCGCCACCTTACTTACTCCTTTGATTTTTCCAGCCATCATGGCCGTCTTTGTATGGATAGCGGTGGAGGAAAAAGAAAATCAATCCCTCCGTGTGATCGAAGTGGTAGATGAGACGGGACTTTTTTTTATGGAAAGTTCGGAGCAATATGCATTTAGTTCTTCTGAAAAAAGTTTGGAGGAAGCCAAAGCCTTGGTCAACACTGGAGAACGCTATGGAGTACTCTACCTTCCGAAGATGGAACTCTCTGCTCCCCAAGGAATTCAATTTTATGGGATGGAAAATCCAAGTACATCCTTGATTGGCTATTTGGAGGGCGCACTCAAACGAAAAATTGAGGACCAGCGCTTGTATGCCAAAGGGATAGATCCCAATGTGCTGAAGGAAATCAGGACTGATGTGAAGGTTCAATCCCTTACGCTAGGGGATGCAGGGGAAGAAAAAATCACGGATGCTACTGTCAATTACGCCATAGGGTTTTTATCAGGGATTTTGATTTACCTGTTTATTTTCATTTATGGGAACCAGATCATGCAGGGTGTTATTGAGGAAAAATCCACTCGTATTGTGGAGATTTTGGTTTCTTCCTTGAAGCCCTTTCAACTCATGATGGGTAAAATCGTGGGAATTGGTGCAGTAGGTTTAACACAATTTCTCATTTGGGTACTCCTGGTCAGCACACTTTCTACTGTGGTGATGGGTGTGTTGGGCATGCAAATGCCCCAGCAGCAGGCTATGGAAATGGCCAATCCCGAGCTGATGGCTACTTCTCCTGATTCAGGGCAGCTGGGAGAAATCCTACAAGTCATCCATGGAATTGATTTTGTGACTCTGGTGGCAGCATTTGTGTTTTACTTTTTGGGAGGGTATTTGTTATACGGAGCCTTATTTGCTGCAGTGGGAGCCGCAGTGGATGCTCCTTCGGATGCCCAGCAATTTATGTTCCCCATTACCATCCCCTTATTGGTAGGGTACATGGGCTTGTTTGTGTTTGTGCTTCAGGACCCGAGTAGCAGTACCTCCTTTTGGCTTTCCATTATTCCACTTACTTCTCCGATCGCGATGATGGGTAGAATTAGCTATGGAGTTCCTTTTTGGGAATTGGGACTTTCCATGGGCTTGCTGGTCTTGGGATTTTTTGGCACCACCTGGCTTGCCGCAAAAATTTACCGCATTGGAATTTTGATGCATGGCACCAAGCCTTCCTACAAGGTGCTTTGGAAATGGCTTCGAAGCAGTAATTGATTCTAGGAACTTGGCCTTCCTTGAAGGTGCTATTTTTTCCAAGGCGTTGATTTTCCAATAAAACCTCTTTTTTTTGGCGGCATAGATACTTTAATTTCCTTTCTTTAGTTACTACTAGTATACTGCTAGCCCATTCGAATGAACAACAGGTTGCCCGATTTGGCCTCGATCGATTTCTATCAAAACAAAAAGTTAGTCAAGTGGCTGATTTTTTTAATTTCCCTTCTCCTGGGCTTGGGGTCCATTGGGTATACCCATCGGCTAGTGGAGGAACTTCGGGCGCGGGAGGATAGACAAATCCGCGTCTTGTCAGCGGCTTTGGACTATGCAGCCACTACTTCTGAAAACCTAACTTTTATTAACCAAGAGATCATTCAGCAGAATTATTCATTTCCCATCATCATGGTAGATGGGGAGGGCAATCCAATTGAATTTCGAAATATCTCGTTCAAAAACAGCCAGAATCAAACCGACTCCACTCGGATTTTGAATGAAGAGTTGCAGGAGATGCAGGAAGACTATCCGCCCATTGTTTTGCAGGAAGCCGATATTCGAATTTATTACCGCAATTCAGCCCTGTTGACCAACTTGAAATACTATCCCTACATTCAATTGGCGGTGATTTTACTTTTTGGTTTGCTGGTGTATGTGGTATTTAACCAAAGCAAACTCTCAGAGCAAAACCGGGTGTGGGCAGGCTTGACCAAGGAAACTGCGCACCAGCTAGGTACACCGATTGCTTCCCTCATGGCTTGGATGGATTACTTGAAAAATTCCCCTGTTTGGGATGAAAACAAGGAAATCATTCAGGAGATGGATAAAGATGTGACCAAGCTGCGTGTCGTTACGGAGCGATTTAGCAGCATTGGAAGTACTCCGGTGATTCAACCTGAAAATGTCTACCAGATCGTTGAGGAAGCGGTAGCCTACTTGCGGCCTCGTATTTCTACAAAAGTGGAGTGGGAGATTCAATCTGATTCGAAGGATTTGACTGCACTTTTAAACAAGCCGTTATTTGAATGGGTGATCGAAAATGTATGTAAAAACGCAGTGGATGCCATGAAAGGGAAGGGACTGCTTCGCCTAACCCTTTTTCAAGAAAGCGACAAGTATGTAGGCATAGACATTACCGACACAGGGATGGGGATAGAGAAAATGAAATTCAAAAAAGTGTTTACTCCAGGCTTTTCTTCTCGTAAACGGGGATGGGGATTGGGGTTGACCTTGTCCAAACGAATAGTGGAGGGGTACCATGGAGGAAAGATTTTTGTGAAGCAGTCCGAACTTGGGAAGGGTACGACATTCCGGATTTTGTTGCTTGGGCCCATGGAGGAAGGAACGCCCTTCTTGAGCAAGGGGATCTTGGATGCTTCCTAAGAATAGAGTGAAATTATGACCCTGCTTACCTAAACTTTAAAAATGGGGTTCAGTCATTTTTAGCTACCTTTGCTGCCTGAATTTCTCCAGTCATGAGTTTAACAGCCGAAATCAACAAGCGTAGAACCTTTGCCATTATTGCTCACCCCGATGCAGGGAAAACGACCCTGACCGAAAAATTACTACTTTTTGGGGGTGCCATACAGACGGCTGGTGCAGTCAAATCGAATAAGATCGATACGGCTACCAAGTCTGACTGGATGGAAATTGAAAAGCAGCGAGGGATTTCTGTGGCAACTTCGGTGATGGGCTTTGAGTACAAAGACATCAAAATCAACCTACTCGATACCCCAGGTCACCAGGATTTTGCGGAAGATACCTACCGCACCCTGACTGCCGTGGATTCGGTGATCATGGTAATTGACTGTGTGAAAGGGGTCGAAATTCAAACTGAAAAGTTGATGGAGGTATGCCGTATGCGCAATACTCCTGTGATTTGCTTTATCAATAAATTGGACCGTGAGGGTAGAGATCCCTACGATCTTCTGGATGAGGTAGAATCCAAGTTGAATATCAAAGTGCGTCCACTTTCCTGGCCCATAGGGATGGGAAAGGGATTCAAAGGGGTATACAACCTCTATGAGAAAAAGCTAAACCTATTCACCCCCTCTCAGCGGAAGTTGAGTGACGACCGGCAGGTGTTTGAAAACCTAGAAGATCCGCAGTTGGATGCCCTGATTGGGCCAGGCAATGCAAAGCAGCTTCGGGAAGATGTGGATTTGATTGAAGGAGTATATCCTGACTTTGATATTCAGGATTATTTGGATGCAAAAATCGCCCCGGTATTTTTTGGTTCGGCCGTGAACAATTTTGGAGTCAATGAAATGTTGGACACTTTTATCCAGATTGCTCCGATCCCACAAAGTCGAGAGACGGACCTTCGAAAAGTGGCTCCTGATGAATCCAAGTTTTCAGGCTTTGTATTTAAAATCCATGCCAACATGGATCCCAACCACCGCAACCGAATTGCCTTTTTGCGGATTTGTTCCGGAAAGTTTGAGCGCAACAAGCCCTACAACCACGTACGTGGACCCAAGCCGCTCCGCTTTTCCAATGTGACCCAGTTTATGGCTCAGGACAAAGAAATCATTGACGAGGCCTTCCCTGGAGATATTGTCGGCTTATACGATACCGGTAATCTCAAGATTGGGGACACACTTACGGAGGGTGAAAACTTAGTTTTCACAGGAATCCCTAGCTTCTCGCCCGAGATCTTCCGAGAGGTAGTCAATAAGGATGCGATGAAGACCAAGCAATTGGAGAAAGGGCTCAAGCAATTGATGGAGGAGGGAGTGGCCCAACTCTTTACTTTCGAAATGGGTGCCAGAAAAGTGGTGGGTACCGTGGGGCAACTGCAGTTTGAAGTAATCCAGTTTCGTTTAAAAAACGAATACAATGCCACGGTGGAGTTTCATCCGATGAATCTTTACAAGGCCTGCTGGATCAGTTGCGCAGACAAGAAGCAATTGGATGAGTTTGTCCGCTCCAAAAACCGCTACATCGCTCGAGACAAAGACGACAAGTTGGTCTTTATGGCCGAATCCAAATCCTGGCTACAGATGGTGCAGGACAATTATCCAGAAATTGAATTCCACTTTACCTCGGAGTTTTAACTAAAAAGGCAGCCATTAGGCTGCCTTTTTAGTTAAAGGATTAGGTTTTTCGCGTAGACTTTGCTGGAGACCTGAAGATCAAATAGAAGATCGGCGCCAGGGGTACCAGAATCATGAGTGCCAATAGCAAAATTTTGGTACCAAAGGTCTGGTCACTTTTTGCGATGGAGATGAGTACATAAATCACCAACACCAGGTAAAGGACAAAAAGCAGCGTGAAAATGGGTGCTGGGAGATTGAGAATGAAAAGTAGCATAGTAGTTTAAGTTTTATTAATCACAACAATAAGCTTGGGTAGCAACGCAGAAATGGGATTCCGTGAAGCAGGAAACATCCACGCCTCCAATTTTGGTACAGCCTGAATTGTATTCCCCACTTTCTACGGCAGAAGACAATTCCTCCGTTGTAGTCGCGCGGGTAGTATTGACAGAGGTGAGGTAGTACGTTCCCCAATAGGAGCATTGAATTTTATGATTTTCGAGAAGCGGTTTGGGACGGTTTCTTTTTTCATTCGGTGTAGTGAGTTCCAAGAAACCTAAAAGGAGCATGTCCACTTCACTTGAGTTGGAGGAGGGTTCGTGGTCCAGAAGGTCAGTAGTCCTGCCTGAAGCAGTGATTTTTGTTTTTCTCTCGGACTGGAAAATAAAGTCCCGCTCATTTCCTTGGAGATAAAATTTCCCTCCTTCCACCTTGAAGACTAGGGAAGCAATGGGATAATCTTTTGATTTCAATCGAATGATGGATTCCCCTTTTAATCGGTACAAATTTGAATTGGGAGTTTTTTCAACGGTAAGTTCTTGTGCTTGAAACTTATCGAATACCCCTAGGGTTTGTGTTGTCTCTTTTACAGTAAAGAGCGTAAGGAGTTCCTCATTTTCAGAAATTGAGGGGTTCTGCTGTTCTGGATTTTCGCAGGATAAAACAGAAAAGAGCATTAAAAAAGCAAGGCAACCATTAAAAATTTTCATTGTTTTCAGAGTTAAATTAAAGAATAGGAACAAGTAAAAAACGCAACCCGACTAGTTGAAAAAGTAAAGCCGTGAATGTTTTATAAACTTAATTATAAATAATTAAAATACAAAAAAATAGTTAAATATTTTAATTTATTTTGAAAACCGTTGTAAATGCAAATTTTTTCCCGTCAAAAAGCCCTTTGTCGCTGAGTTTGAGATCTGGGATCACCAGCAAGGCCATAAAGCTGAGTGTCATGAAGGGTGAATTGAGCGTAGAACCCATTTCCTTGGCTAGATGATCAATTCGGGTGTAAGCTGCTGCTACCTCATACCCATCTTCGGTAGACATAATGCCTCCCACCGGAAGTGGAAGTACTTCTTCTTGATCTCCCCAAACCGCCGATACACCCCCCTTGGCTTCGATCAATAAATTCACCGCCCTGCAAATGGAGTCATCATCTACCCCCACCGCGATAATGTTGTGGGAGTCATGCCCTACCGATGAAGCGATTGCCCCGCTTTTCAAGCCAAAATTTTTGATAAAAGCGAGGGCAGGAGGAGCATCCTGGTAGCGATTGACCACCGTGATTTTCAGAATGTCCTGGTCAGGATTGGATTCTGCAAGTCCGTTTTTTAGGATGATTTTACCTTCTATTTCAGGGGTAATCAGCTGTCCATCTAGCGCTTCAATCACCCGAACTTGATTTCCCAACCCCGAAATCTGAAAATCTGTGGGAGTTTTGAGTGAAGTAGAAAACTGGTTGATCACCTCATTTTTGGTTCTTGGGATCAGAGATTTTCCATTTTCAGGGAAATATCGCTACTCCTTGACACGATTCTGGGGGAGTGATGTGTGCTCAACGGTCGTTTTCATTGGTTTGAATCCAATAGTTGATGCGAAACCTTTTACTTTGTTTCTTACCATATCCACATTGTTTTCATCCGATGCGTTGATGATAATATGGTCACACTCAATAGAATTT
>JAXISU010000071.1:0-7536 GCA_034680425.1 Cyclobacterium sp. | reverse complement strand
TAAATCTAGATGATTTTGCGCTTTTTGCCCCTCAAGCCCCACAGCGCACCTGGTACCCTTTCGGTTTTATGGCGAGTGATCAAGGCAACCTTTCTTCCTTGAATTCGTCTATACAACAAGTTTCTCTTCTTTTTGAATTTCTAGTCAAAGAAGGGATAAAGCCGGAGCAAATTTACCTCCTTGGCTTTTCTCAAGGCGCCTGTCTTTCCTTAGAATTCGCTGCGCTAAAGGCACAAAAATTGGGTGGTGTAGTGGCATTTACGGGTGGCTTGATCGGAGAAAAGTTGCGGGAAGAAAAATATTCGGGGGATTTTCAAGGTACCCCCATTCACATCAGCGGTAGTGCACAAGATATGCACGTACCTGCAAAACGAATGAATGATTCGGCTCAGCTTCTTCAGCGAATGGGTGCAGCAGTTAGTCTCACCTTCTTTGAAGATGACATGCATACCATACGCCAAGAAGAGTTGGCCAAGGTGAATCAAACGATTTTTTGTAAGGTTTCTTAGTTCAAAAATCCCTGGCTATGGCTGGGGTTTTTTTGTTTACATCCTTGGTACCTATCCCAAAAGTTTAAAAAAAAACCTAGTTAAAAGGAATAGCTGATACTGGAGCCCTGTTCGGCATCAAGTTCTATTTGTGCATAGACGCCCACCTCTTGCTGCAATTCTTCCACGTGGCTAATGATGCCAACGACCCGGTTTTCATGGCGCAAGGCTTTGAGTGTTTCAAAAACTACTCGGAGTGAATTTTTGTCGAGTGCTCCAAAACCTTCATCCAGAAAGAAGAAACTCTGATCTGCCTGGTTGAGTGCTTTTACTTTTTCAGCCAAGGCAAGTGCAAGGCAGAGGGAAGCCTGGAAAGTTTGCCCTCCTGAAAGTGTTTTGAGCAAACGTTTTTTTCCTCCATTCAGGTAATCCGTCACCCAGAAGGTATTGCTATCGTCTATCTCCAGGCTCAGGCTATTTTTGGTCAGCACTCTGAATCGCTTATTGGCTGTATTGCAGAGTTCCCGCAGGTAAATGGAACTCACGTATCTGACAAATCCCTTACCTGAGAAAAGCCGCTCCAATTCCTTCAGATTGGTTTCGCGGATATCCAGTTTTTCAAAGGCATCTGAAAGCACCTGCTTCTCCTGAAGTTTGCGAGAAATTTCCTGTAGTTCTTGGTTCAACAAGGTAACCTGGGTCTGCAATCCTTTTTCTCGATCTTTGGCAGCAGCCACTTCTTCCTGAAGGGTTTGGAAACTTTCTTCGGAATAGTCAGTCAATCCCTCTTCGGTCTGAAGTGCTTCGATGCGAACTTGGGTAGTAGCCACCTCTTGATCATAGCCACGTAGCTCTGTGTCCATTTTTTCAGCATCCAAGTCCTGCTGGAAAAGGCGAATTAGTTCTTCTTTTTCCTGAAAACCATGGGTAGCCATCAATTGAACAAATTCTTCTCTGCTTCCTGCAAGCCGATCTTGAGTGGTATGGACCAAGGTCTGAAAGTTTTGAAGGTCGGCTAAGTTTTTGGATTGATCGATTTGCCGATCTTTCAGGTGCTTTTGTACCCCAACTAAAGAAGTAGCTGCTGCTTCGATATCTTCTTCCACTCTGGCAATTTTTTCCAAAGTGGTGGTGGATTCCTTTTCAAAATAGGGGAGGCAGAATTCCAGATCCTTGATTTCTTGTTCTTTACCTTTGATTCGCGATAGAAAATCTTGGTTGTTGAGTTTAGCTTCCTGTAATTTTTGGGTAGCCTCTTCTAGACCACCACGAAGTTCGGTATATTTCTTCCGAAGTGTATTGAGCTGTTGCTGTATGCTTTCCGTGGCCTGAAACGCCTGTTCAAGTTCGGTAATTTGCTTCTGGAGCAGCTCAATGCTGTCTATTCCAACAGGCTTTAGGCGTGCCCAAATCTCCTGTTCGTGGGTTTGAAGGACTACTTTTTCTTGTTCTTTTTGAGCTAGATTTTTCTGAAGATTACTTTGCTGAACCTCTTCCAGGTTTAGTTCCTGAAGTAGGTCTCGAATTTCTTCCAGAAAATGATTTGCTTGCTTCAAGTCGGTTTCTGCCTGAAGCAGTGCTGATGCCGCCTCTCCCGATTGGAGTGGATTTGGGTGTTCACTCGCTCCACACAAGGGGCAAGGCATTCCATTTTCCAGGAGGTGTGCATGCGTGGCTAATCCTTGGGTTCTGATCAAGCTTTCTCGAAGTGCTTCGAGTTTTTTGACTTCTGATTTTTGGGACTCCAGCCATTCGGCTAGGCTTTTAATCCCCTTAGGTAGTCGACTAGTGTATGCAATTAGTTGTGTAGCGCTATTGGTCAGGAGGCCTGCCGCCTCTTGTAGGGATTGTTCTAATTCCCCTCTTCGTTTCTGGATTTCTTGAAGTTGATTCAAGCTAGTCTTCAGATCTACGAGTAGCCCGGGGTCTGAATTTGGGAGGCCGGCTTTTTTTGTTTCCAGGCTTTCAATCTCCTTTTCTAGGGATTGAATTTCTTTAGTTTTTTGTTCCAGAGCAGGAACTAAGGTGTCCAATTCCTGTTGGATAAGCGCTTGTTTGCTCCTTAAGTCTTGAATTTCCAAAACTTTCCGAAGGTCTCGAATTTTGCCTTCTCGCTGTGGACGTAGCTCATTGGTTTCGCGAAATTTCTTTTCGTCGCCTACAAGGATCTCCAATTCCTTTTCTAAGGACTGCTTATTTCGATTGCATTCAGATAGGCTAACCTGGTATTTTTCAAAATCTTTCTCTAGATCAAGGATGCGGTCCCAGATAGGTCTAAGGTAGGTTTTGGCACTTAGAAAACTTCGGTAGAGTTTCCGTTTTTCTTCCATTTCTGCCAGTCTGGAAGCGAGACCATCTTGGACTTGTTTTAATTTTTGCAGTTCCAGAAAGGATTTACGAACGGCTTCCATTTTAGTCAAATCCCCCAGTTGTTTGGCTAGCATTTGCCCAGCTTGCAGGTGTGCTTCGCTCAACGCACCAAATTCATCTTGCTTGAGCTGAAGGCTTTCTGAGGTAATTTCCTCCAAGCCCTTGAGTTGGGTTTCTAATCGGATCTTCTCTTCGCGCGCTTGCTTTACTAAGCTGCCTGTTTGTGCCGAGAGGTCAAATCGATCCAATCCAAACAGATCTTGCATCATCTGGGCCCGCTCGGTAGGTTTCTGGTCGATAAACTCCCTGAATTTTCCTTGCGGGATGATGATCGTTTGCTTGAAGTTTTCCCGGCTCATGCCGATGAGTTCTGCTGCATTTTTCTCTGTCGCTACCCACTCGTTGTTGATCTGCTCATAGAAGGTATGGGTTGCAGTTTCAATTTTTTCGAAGTCTTTCTTGTTGCGCTTAACACTGTAGCGTGCTAGGTAGGTGGTCCCGTTATTTGCTCCGGACTTAAAAGTGAAATTGAGTACTACCTGAGGATGCTGCAAATTGATCATGCTGCCGCGTTCCCCTGAGTTGGATACCCGCTCCGGATTGCCATAAAGCGCAATCAAAATGCCTTCTAAGATGGCAGACTTTCCACTGCCTACTGCTCCAAAAATCCCAAAAAGGCCGGCAGCAGTCAGGGTTTCAAATTCAATGACTTGTTTTTCCCGATAGGAATACAATCCTTCTATTTCCAGTCGAATAGGAATCATGAGGCAGTTGTTTTACTCAATACTTCTTTAAATAAGTCTACCAGGTAGGCATTGGGTTCCTGTCCTTTTTCACTGGTATAAAAAAGGCGAAAGAGGGTTTCCATATCTTTACTGAGGTCTTCGGCACGCAATTCAGCTTGGGCCTGTCCAGCAGCCCCAGGACTGAGTTGAGGAATCAGATTGACGATCCCGTCATGGGCCTTCAAGATGGCCTTTCGCGTAGCGGCATCAATGGATTCATCGGTCAAGTAGGTCACCTCGACGAAGCAGTAGGGGTGAGTTTCCAGCCAGGTGAGGGTGTCTGGTAAGTTGTCAAAGCTTACCCGATACAGTGGTCTGCCTTGCTTCAAAGCGATAGGCTTGTATTGCACTGCTTGCCCGGGTTGTGCATGGACGAGCACTACATTTTTTTCCTGATCTGCTTCAGAGAAGGAGTAGGCGAGGGGGGAACTCGAATACACCACGGGACAAGGACTGCTGCTTACCGTTTGGTAGCGGTGCAGGTGCCCCAATGCGGCATACTGAATTTGGTGGGGAAGTTGTTGGGTAAATAAGGATTGAGTACCGCCGACATGCAATATTGGACGTTCGGATTCAGGCTCTGCGTCTGGGGGGATTGTACCTCCCTCTTCCATAAAAAAGAAATGGCCCATAAATAAATTGACCCCATTCCCATCGCAATACCGGTCTGCAAGGATCTTCCAATTCTGAGCAAGCAATTCCCGAAAAGCCTCTTCCCGATTTTCTTCACCCAAATAAGTTCGTAGGCTCACCTCGTTGGCATAAGGAGCAAGTAGAATACGAATGGGAAAATCGTATTTGGGAAGCTTAAGTTCCACAAATCCTGCATCCGATTTGGTGATTTCAAGCCCACCTTCCAAGGTGCCACAGGAGATGATGCTGTCGTAGCGGCTGTAAAAAAGGATACCCAATTCTCTAGCCAAAGGATCTGGTGCTTCTACAAACTGGGTGCTGTCGTGGTTGCCCGAAATGGCAACTACAGGTCGTATTCCATTTTTAGATAACCTTCGCAAGGTTTTGTACAGGAGTTCAACCGATTCGTGACTGGGATTGAAGGCATCAAAAATATCTCCTGCCAAAAGCACGAGATCTACCTCTTCTTGGTCTGCCACTTGGCAGATTTCATCTAGTACTAATTTTTGTTCGGCTATTCTGGTGTACTCTTGGAGTCGTTTGCCCAAGTGCCAGTCAGCAGTATGTAAGATTTTTAGCATTCGAATGGTGCTTGGTCTAACCTAAAATTTAAGTGTGAAGTCGGTGGGGGAAAGCCGACATTCTAAAGTCAAAATAGTTTATCCTCACTAAGATAGGAGAAGGGGGAATGCCCTACAAGCATGGGAAAGGACTTTGACAGAAATTGGCACCTTTATTGGAAAGTAGGATGGAAATTGTAGATTCGGTCGTGAAATTTAAGTTAATAGCTCTTTTTATACTCCTTTTTTCACCCCTCCTTCTAGTTGCACAGGGGGTATCTCTTTTTATACAAGAGGGTACGGCCAGCTATTATGCGCCCAAATTCCAAGGTAGACGAACTGCCAGTGGGGAGGTATTTCATTTGGATAGCCTAACCGCTGCGCACAAACTGCTACCTTTTGGTACGCTATTGCGCGTCACCAATCAAAAAAACGGAAAGGAAGTTTTGGTGCGTGTAAATGATCGCTTGCCAGCTAGTTCCAAACGCGTAATTGACCTTTCCTATCTGGCTGCAAAAGAAGTAGACATGATTCGTGAAGGCTTGATTCGTGTCAAGATTGAAGCAACTACCGTGGCCCAAATGAACGAATTAGTCGATTACTTCGAAGGCAAGCCCCATCCTGGGCTTCGACTTCGACGCTACTTCCCGATCATTACCGTTCCAATCATCTTCTTCGATAAGTGAAGTTTGGGTAAGGATAGTAACTCCTAAATTTCAGGTCTTCAGCTTAAATCGTATCGGGTTCAGGATGCTTCCAAGTACCCCGATAAGGTCTTCGTAATTTGGCAGTGGCCTCTGGGTCATTTATGACAGTCCTTGTTTTTGAATCATACTTCAGCGGTCTACCCCCAAGTTCCATGGATATATTGGCCAAAATACAGGACGCAGTAGAGATATGTCCTTCTTCCACATCGGCAATAGGTAAGCTATCCTTGTCAATGGACGCCAGCCAGTCTTTCATATGAAGTCGAGTGGCAGGAGATGCATTCAGCTCAATGCGGTCTTCGGTCAATTCTTCAGGATACTGTTCTTTTTCAAAGACACAATCGAAGTGGATTTTCTCTGCTTTGGAGTCCGTTGGATAGAAGTCGGCTTTCATCGTACTTCCTGCGAGCATTCCCTTTTCTCCATAAATCTTGAAAGCCCAGGGATATTCTGGATCTGGGGCATTGCCCCAGGTGCGGTGCTGCCAGACTACCTGAAGTTCCGGGAATTCAAAAATGGCGGTTTGGGTATCTGCAATGTTGGATTTTCCCTCTTTTTGAACATAGATTCCCCCAGTGGCGGTGATTTGCGTAGGCCATCCCAGCTTGAGCATCCAGCGCACCGTGTCCAACATGTGTACGCACATGTCACCTGGAATTCCGTTTCCATATTCCATAAAGGTCCTCCACCAGCGGGTGTGGGGCAGTCCATCGTAAGGGCGCATCGGAGCAGGTCCAGTCCAAAAGTCGTAATTGAAAAAATCTGGAACAGCTTCTTCCGGAGGGTTTCCATTGGCGCGCATGTGGTAGTAGCAACTTACTTCAGCATGGCTGATTTTACCCAGAAGTCCACTGTCAATAATTTGCTTTTTCGCAGCTATCAAATGTGGGGTACTTCTTCGTTGGGTACCAATCTGGCAAACGCGCTTGTACTTTCGAGCTGCCGCCACGATAGCCTCTCCTTCAATCACGTCCACAGAAATCGGCTTTTGTAGGTAGACGTGTGCGCCAGACTTCATCGCTTCAATGGCTTGCAAGGCATGCCAGTGGTCAGGTGAACCGATCAACACCAAATCGCAGGCATGACTTTGGAGTAGCTCTCGGTAATCCTCAAACAGTTCGGGTACTTTCTTTGATTTTTGTCGCTGCCCCACGAGTTCCCCTGCTGCAGTCAACATTTTTTTGTCTACATCGCAAAGCGCTACCACCTCCACATCGGCTACCTGAATCAATCGAAATAGATCGGATTTTCCGTACCAACCCGCGCCAATCAAGGCTACCTTCAAGGGACCCGATTTAGTGTTAAAATCCATTCCCAACAAGCCAAAACTTGCCAAGGTGAGTAGGGCGCTAGAGCCTTTGAGGAATTCTCTCCGATTCAATTCGTTCATAGTAGGTGTCCGTTAGATTGGTGCTTATGAATTTACGAAAAGCCCCCTTTTTTGCAAATCGATTTGGGAAGAATGGTTTAGGAGTATCTCGCGTACTATTTCTTGTCCCCAGGGTGGTAGACACGCTTTGCGGTTTGAAGCACTGTTTTCTTGTCCAGGGTCATCGGTTTGAGTTCCCTGGACACAAAGCGCTCCATTTGGTCGGCATAGTGTGGGGAATCGGGGCGGTTGCTCGCTCCATACACGTTGATGCTTTCCAATACAGGCAGTCCTTTTCCAAAGCGAGCCATCAAAATGTAGGATTCTCCCTGTGCGGCTTTGCGCATTCCTTTCTCCCAAGCCGTAGAGCGGATGGTGGTCAATACATCGTCGATGCCCCAAAGTGGAAGGACCTTGTCTCCACGAACGAGCTTCTGGTATTCCCCGAGTGCAACCAGCTCTTTTCCAAAATGGGTTTGGAAATGGGTTTTGGCGGCTTGCAAACTTTGAACCGCTTCTTTTTCCGAAATCACCGTATCGATGGAGCGACCTGTCTTGGTAAACTCGTCCCACCAGTAGTAATAAATAAATGCAAACAGGGCTGCGCCTTCACTATTGACATCG